>CALDPJ010000018.1 GCA_937911795.1 uncultured Flavobacteriales bacterium
TATGGATAAACTGATGCGCGAGATGAAAGACGAGGTAAACCGCAAAGCCCGTTTTCGCACGGTAATCGCACTGATCATCGATGGAGAAGAACACGTGTTTGAAGGAATTGTAGAAGGTGAAATTCAGTGGGTGCAGACTGGTTTGGGCGGGTTTGGTTACGATCCGTTGTTTCAACCCGAAGGAACCGGTCGGTCTTTTGCCGAAATGACCGGCGAAGAAAAAAACCTGATCTCTCACCGCGGCAGAGCCATCCGAAAACTGGTGGATTTTCTGAAAAACCGGATTGAACCATAAAAAAAGCCGCTGTAATTATACAACGGCTTTACTTTCTGTGACTCCGCAGGGATTCGAACCCCGAACCTCCGCATCCGTAGTGCGGTGCTCTATCCAGTTAAGCTACGGAGCCATCCTTTTCCCTTTCGGGGCGGCAAATATACGAAGTTTTTTTCGTGACTAATCCAAAAATTTTGTTCGGGTTTTTTAATTGGAAACTTTCTATTTTCAGCATCCAAACGTTGACCAATGTTTCGCCTGTTTTTGATTGTTTTACTCTGTTTTGTTTCCGTTTTCTGCCAGGCGGGCAACGATGGCCTGCAGGTGGAAATTGACAGAATGCCTTCTTCTGTTGAAAAATCGATAGCACTGCGACAATTGGCGATGGACTGGCTCGAAGTAAATGCAGACAGCGCGTTGTTTTATGCGCAATCCGGTTATAAACTGGCCGTACAGTTAAAGAGCGATTCCGCCATTTTTGCAAATCTGTACGCGGTAGGAGTGGCTTTTGATTATAAAAACGAACTGGACTCTGCACTTCATTATTACAATACCGCCATAGCCCGTGCTCAGCAGAAAGGAGATCGCGCCAGGGAAGCAGATTTTATCTTTTCAAAAGGTGCGGCTCATTACTACCAGAACAATTTTGCCGAGGCCATCAAATATTACGATCAGGCGCTTTCTTTTTGGGAGGAAACGGGAAATCTCGAAAAACAAAGTAGAGGCCTTAATAATATGGCCATTGTTTACCGCGTCCGGAATCAATACGACAAGGCCATCATCACCTATCGCCGTTCCATTGATATTAAAGAGCAGTTGGGAGATACGCTCGGCCTGGCGCATTCCTACAACAATATGGGGAGGGCTTTTTACTACAATGATAAAGTTGAGGAGAGTTTGAAGAATTACAAAATTGCCCTCGGGCTTTTTGCGCAATTGGGGAGAGAATACGATATGGCTATGGCACAGGCGAATATTGGTCTGGCATTGTTGGACAAGTCTCAGTTTGAAGAAGCCCGGCAATACCTGCTCGAAGCACAATCGGTTTTGGGTGAAAAATTAAGTATGGAATTGCTTTCCACCGAATTGGCGCTGGCTACAATCGAAAGACATCAGGGAGAAACATCTTCGGCCATTGTGCGATTGCTGAAATACTACGATGCCGTAACCGAATGGAACAGACTGGATTCACGAATGACCTTTGAAGAACAGCTGTCCCTTTGCTACGCGGATGCCGGAGATTATCAAAAGGCTTATGATCACCTGAGTGAATACCAGAAATTATTCGCCGAATCGGCCAGCGAAAGCCGCGAACGACTCGCCAAGGAAATGGAAACCCGGTTCGAAACGCGCGAAAAAGAAAATACGATCCGGCTGCAGGAACTTGACCTAAAAAATACAGAACGCGAAAAGCAAAACCTGTTCATCAGCGTGGCTTTTATTTTCGTTTTACTCACAGGAGCGGTTGGGTTTTCAGTATCAAAAACCCGCCACAACCGAAGGCTTACCACAGAAAAAACAAAGACGGAAGCCGCATTGAAAGACCGCGAAACGCTTTTGCGCGAAATCCATCACCGGGTAAAAAACAACCTTCAGGTGGTAAGCAGTCTGCTCAGTATTCAGGGCCGCGAAATTACCGACGATCGTGCGCTGCAGGCGGTAAATGAAAGCCGAAACCGGGTGCATTCAATGGCGCTGATTCACCAGTTTTTATATGGCGAGGAGCACCTGAGCAGCATCAATATGCAGGAGTATGTGCAGCAACTGGTAAAAAGTCTTTTCAGTACCTACAGTGTGAATCACGATAAAGTGGAACTGCATGTTGAGGTGGATCCCATTCTGCTCGATGTTGATACTGCCATACCGGTGGGCCTGATTTTGAACGAACTCATTACCAATTCACTTAAGTACGCTTTTCCCGACGGACGGGCCGGAAATCTCTTTATCTCGCTGAAAGAAAAAAATGCGCAACTAGAAGTCCTGGTAAAGGATGATGGGGTAGGTGTTTCAGGAGAAATAAAATCCTCATCTTTCGGCATGAAATTGCTGAATGCGTTCAAAAATAAACTGGACGCCGACTACGAAATCAAAAACCTGGAAGGATTGGCCGTTCACTATCACATACGCAAATACAAAACAGCATGAGCAAGTACAGCATTCTGATCGTTGAAGACGAGCCGCTAATTGCCGAAGATATTGCAGGTTACCTCGAGGAAAGCGGTTTCACCGTAGCCGGAATGGCCAACGACGGAAAACAGGCCATGCAATTATTAAAGACCGTGAAACCCGATGCTGTTTTGCTCGATATCAATCTCGGTACTCCGCCCGATGGAATCGAACTGGCCGGATTGATCCGTCAGCATTACAACCTGCCTTTTGTTTTTCTCACCAGTCACGGCGATAAAGCCACACTCGAACGCGCAAAAACTACCTTTCCGGCAGGCTATCTGCTCAAACCATTCGATGGCTTCGACTTGATGACTTCTCTGGAAGTGGCGTTGTACAATCATTTTAATCAGAATACGAACCAATCCAACGGACTTTATCTCGAAGATCTGAATCAAAAACTCCCCAACCCGCTTAGCCAGCGTGAATTTGAATTGATGCAATTATTGCAGACCGGTAAAACCAATCGCGAAATAGCGGAAGAACTTTTTATCTCTGTAAATACGGTTAAAACACACCTTCAGAATCTGTTCGAAAAGCTCGATGCACACAACCGCACTCAGGCCATGTTCCGCATCCGCGAGTTGATGGAAATCTGATCATCTCCGGCTGGATTTATAACTAAAATTCAAGTTCATACTTTCGGGTGAGACTTGATCAGCGGCACTTCCTCAACTTTGTGAAAAGAAATTTTCACGTTGACACAGCCTACACGAAAATCGATTTTCAATCATTCCCTTCCGCTCATTCTTAGCGAATTATCAGAAGCTTTGATGTTGCTCACCGGGGTGGTATACCTGAGCTGGGAAGGCGAACGATATCTTGCGGCCATCGGTATGATCGACGCGGCACTGCTGTTTTGCCTCGCTTATGGCTTCGGCCTTACCGATAGTTTTCAGCGGTATTACGCCCGCTTGTTTGCCAGAGAAGAAAACCAGCTTCAGGCCAGGCAAATGCTCGGCGGTTCGGTGACGCATTTTCTGATTATCGCCTTGCTCATTTCCGGTGCGGGAACAGTGCTTGTACATTTTCTATCAGGCATCTATAGCAACGACCTAATTGATATTTGTTTGCAAGCCATTCCATACTTTATTGCATTGGTGGTGGTGTATTACCTCGGTTTGCCGTTCCATGCTTTTCTCGTAGGAAAAGGTCATCTGCGTCTGGTAGGTTGGTTGTCGTGCCTGGGAGTGGCGCTGAATGCTATGCTGATCTGGTTGTTTCTGCACGTATTTACATTCGACATACTTTCAACCAATGCGGTTTTGCTGGCGGCATTCTGTGCCGAAGCGATCTGGTTTTTGTCGCTGTTTGTAATTTCCTACCGCAGCGGTTTTTTCCGGATTTCAGATATCAGCATTGAAAACCGCAGGTTGTATAAGGTTTTACACCGCGCTGCTTTTTATCCGGGACTGTCTATAATGGGTTTCCACCTTGGGTCCTCATTGTTGCTGCTGTATTTGTCGTACTGTTGTGCCGAGCGCGAAGTAGCATTTTTAACCCAGATTCTCGCGTATTGGAATATGCTCATTGCCCCGGTTAATGGAATTGCCGATGCAGCCAATAATGGCTTCTCCGGAATTTATTCGAAGCGCCAGTTTCTACAATTTCCGCAGTTGAAGAAAATGTATTTGCAGGTTGCCGTAGCCGTGAGCAGCGTTGTTTTTATTTTGCTGGCAGCTGTAAATCTGTGGGTAATGGAATCCGGAATCCACCGGCTTTCGATGCTGGCCCTGGTAGGTTTAATGTCGCTGCTCGGAATGCTCAATAAACTCGATTTTGTAGCCCTGCTGGTTCGGTTGCACAACAACAGTTTTGCAATGGTGAAATTATGTTTTGCCGCTGCCGTCCTGCTTTCAGTATTCGCGGTAGAATTCTTCTTCAACCTCGAGGTGCTCGTTTTGTTGCTTTTTATCCTGATGGCGCAACTCGTCCTCACGCGCTGGCTCACCGACCGCGTTCGCCAGGTTTGGCAATAGTATCATTCCTCAATTCGATTTCTTTTCCGACAAGATCCATCTTTTCAGCCATCAACATGAAAATCTTTGGGCAAAATCACCCAAAGGGGTGAACGGTGGCTGATGCTATACCTGCAACTTTGTGTGATCATTAACCAAATCATCATACAAATGAAAGCTTTAAATTTATTATTCAGTCTGTTACTGAGCCTTTCAGTAACCTTCATTTATGCGCAGGAGCCCGTAAATGACAATTGCGAATCGGCCACCGAACTGGTGTTGGGATCCGAATGTGTTTTACAGGAATATACCAGTATCGGTGCAACGGCACAGCCCGATTCCATCGCCCCGGCTCCATCTTGTGGACTATACCAGGGTGCAGACGTGTGGTTGAAATTCTATGTTCCCGCG
>CALDPJ010000019.1 GCA_937911795.1 uncultured Flavobacteriales bacterium
CTGACGTGGATCGGAACCAGTTTCCAGCGATTCGATTATGCGCAGCGAGGCTTGACGGGTGGCAATCGATAAGGCGGCAATTTCTTCCGGAAATTCATCCAAAGCGATTCCGCGTTTCCACAAATGTGGATAATCAAAATGATGAAGATCCATTTGAAAGGAAGCATCAAAAATTGCCTTCGGACCATTGGCGGCGCCCGATCCGTAGCTTACCGTAGCCTCCCAGGGAACAGGCACCAACACAATATCGGCCTGCTGACAGGTAAACGGTAATCCAAAAATTCCAGATTCGGTACTTCCCGGATCGTTGGGATTAAAACTATGGATCAACTCTTCTTTGGTCATCGGAATAAAAATTACTGCACGAAGATAATGCAGCCGGATTTAATGACTGGTGCCGGAGTGGAAATATCCGGAACATAAAAAACGGAAGTCATTACTACCGGACGGTACTGTTGTGGATGAAAGCCTCGAAATCATCAAAAGTTTCTACGTGCCACCAGGATTCTGCTTTTCCCAATACATACAGTGTATCTCCGCGGCTCACGCGGCCAATTTTCTCTCCGTTTAAAGAAGCAGCCTGTCGCAAATTGGCAACAGACGACTGAACCACCAGCATATCTTTCCAATTGCTGAAAGGTTCCTCTGTTTCAGGACGCTCTGAAATGTATACGTATGATAAGGGATCGACTGCTCCGCCGGTTTTATAGATTCCAAAGTGCAGATGTGGACTGGTGAAACGCGCGTTCCCCGTATTTCCGACAAAACCAAGTGTATCGCCTCGTTTTACCCGTTGTGCAATGGATACAGCAATGCTATCGAGGTGAGCATAGTACAGAGAGTATCCATCGAGCAGGCCCGAACGCAACCAAACCTGTTTACCACCGAGTCCGCGCTCTCCTACAAAAGTTACCCGTCCATCGGCCGAAGCCACAACCGGTGTTCCCCTTGGCGCAAAAACATCGATTCCTTCATGCTTCCTTGCACCTCCGTCGCGCGCTGCTCCCCAGAAACTTAATATATCTTTGTTTCCTTTTCCCGCCACCGGAAATCCGAGTGTCGGCGATGAATAAGCCGTTATCAGAAAAGCGGTATTGGCCTCTATTTCCGGCTGAACAACAATCTTATACACTGCGGTTTTATTCACTTCAAACTGAAAATTCCGCGCAAGTGGTTCGTTGCCCGTTCTATAATTTGTGCGATTTTCATAATCACCCCTCAACTCATAAAAATCGATGAATACACGAACATCTGCGGTATCTGTTTCTACTTCAAAATTGAGAATCTGTCCCTCTTCCAGCGCTAAATTGTAACTGTACGCGGTCATATTTCCGGGAACAAAATATCCGGCCAACTGAAATGGCAGTTCGATTAATAAGCTGTCGGTAAGACTTTCTTCGTATGCAGCTTCCCACGCGGAAAACCGGAAATAATCCTCTTCAAACTCGCGCTGATACACCTCGCGCGCCGACGGTTGTACAATGAGATCTGTAACCTCGGTACATGAAAAAAGTCCGAGTGTTGCTGCCAGACACCATTTAAGTACACCATTTTGCATTTCTGAATCCTTGAGAATACGCACATGGGGAAACAAGAACTATGCAAAAACCCGATAAAAAAGCAGAGATGCCGGCTCTATATAAATCCATTAAAATTTCAGGGGAACAGAATCTTCAATGTGGGAAGAGATATTCTCAGAAAAGATTATTCTCCGGCAACTGCTTTGAGTGTGTTCTGTAGCAGTGAGGCAATGGTCATCGGCCCTACTCCTCCCGGCACAGGCGTAATGAAACTACATTTAGGAGCTACCTCTTCAAAATGCACATCTCCGAGCAACCGGTAACCACTTTTTCTGGTCTCATCCTGAACGCGGGTAATACCGACATCCACTACAACAGCGCCTTCCTTTACCATATCTCCTTTCAAAAATTGCGGAATACCGAGCGCTGCAATAATGATATCTGCACGAAGACAATGGGATTTTAAATCTTTCGTCCGGCTGTGGGCCAGCGTTACGGTGCAGTTGCCGGGATTTCCTTTCCGGGCCATCAGAATGCTCATCGGCTTCCCTACGATGTTGCTGCGACCAATCACCAGGCAGTTCTTTCCTTCGGTTTCCACTCCACTCCGGGCCAGCAATTCAACAATTCCATTGGGTGTTGCCGGAATGAAGGAAGGTAGCCCGAGCACCAGTTTGCCAACATTTACCGGATGGAAACCATCCACATCTTTCTCCGGATCCACCGCGTTGATCACTTTCTGTTCGTCGATATGCGCGGGCAAGGGCAGCTGAACGATGAAACCATGAACTCCCGGATTGTCGTTCAGCTTTTGGATCTGATCCAGTAATTCCTGCTCCGAAACAGTAGCCGAAAGCCGTATTAACGAGGACTCAAAACCAACTTTCTCACAGGCGGCTACTTTGGCATTGACATACGTATGGCTGGCACCGTCATCCCCAACCAGAATGGCCGCGAGGTGGGGAATTTCCTGCCCCCTGCGTTTGAATTCTGCTACTTCAGCGGCGATTTCTTCTTTAATTTCTGCTGATATTTTCTTTCCGTCGAGAAGCGTCATTCTATAAAGGTGGTTTGGGTGTTCATTAAATTTTCGGCATTCCTTTCATGCCCTTCATCTGGCTCATCATTCTGGCCATATTTTTCTTGTTCGACATCATCCGCATCATCTTGCGGGTTTCCTCGAACTGCTTGATGATTTTATTAACCTCCAGAAGATCAATTCCACTTCCTGCGGCGATACGTTTGCGACGACTGGTATTGAGTATATCCGGGTTTTCGCGCTCGGTTTCTGTCATGGACATCACCATCGATTCCAATGGCTTGAAAGCGTCATCATCAATATCAACGTTCTTCATCATTTTGCCCATTCCCGGCATCATTCCCATCAAATCTTTAACGTTACCCATTTTCTTAATCTGCTGAATCTGATCGTAGAAATCGTTGAAATTGAATTCATTCTTTGCAATCTTCTTCTGCAGCTTGCGGGCTTTTTCTTCGTCGTACTGCTCCTGGGCACGCTCTACGAGTGACACCACATCGCCCATACCGAGAATCCGGTCGGCCATTCGGTTGGGGTGAAAAACATCGAGCGCATCCATCTTTTCACCGGTACCGACGAATTTGATGGGTTTGTTGACAACAGATTTAATAGACAACGCTGCTCCACCACGGGTATCACCATCGAGTTTGGTAAGGACTACTCCGTCGAAATTCAACCGCTCGTTAAAAGTCTTTGCCGTATTCACGGCGTCCTGACCGGTCATGGAATCCACTACAAACAACGTTTCCGACGGTTTGATCGCAGACTTGATGTTGCTGATCTCGGTCATCATTGTGTCATCGATCGCCAACCGTCCAGCTGTATCGACAATTACAACATTGTGACCTTTTGATCGTGCAAAGGCAATCGCATCGGTGGCAATCTTCACCGGATCTTTTTGTTCTTTATCCGAATACACCGCCACACCGATCTGTTCGCCGACAACGTGCAGCTGATCAATAGCCGCCGGACGATAAACATCACAAGCGACCAGCAACGGATTCTTTCCTTTTTTGGTTTTCAGCCAGTTGGCAAGTTTACCCGAAAAAGTGGTTTTACCGGAACCCTGCAAACCAGACATCAGGATCACCCCAGGATTTCCCTGGAAATTAATTTCAGCGGTAGTACCGCCCATCAATTCGGTAAGTTCTTCCTGGGTGATTTTTACGAGCAGTTGCCCTGGCGAAACGGAAGTCAGAACATCGCGCCCCATCGCCTTTTCCTTTACGGTGTTGGCAAAATCCTTTGCGGTTTTGTAGTTGACGTCGGCGTCGAGCAATGCCCTGCGCACTTCCTTCAACGATTCCGCAACGTTTATTTCGGTAATCTGCCCCTGACCTTTGAGAACTTTAAAGGCCCTGTCAAACTTTTCGGTTAAATTTTCAAACATCGGTTTGTACTGTTTTTCTCGGCTGCAAAGTTAATCATTTGACCCGCATGATCGGTTGCCTACATCTGCTGTGGTGATTCAATGCCCAGCAACTTCAGGCCTTTTTTCAGAATTACGGCGGTGGCTTTTGACAATTGAATTCTGAAAGCACGGAGATCTTCATTTTCCTCTTTCAACACGGGCACCACCTGGTAAAAGTGGTTGTAGTCCTTTACCAATTCGTACAGAAAATTAGCCAGTTCTGCCGGACTCTGATTGTTGGCAGCTTCAGACAAAACATCCGGAAAACGATCGATTTTGAGCGCCAGTTGCCGCTCGGCTTCAATCAACGAAATATTTTCTGACACGTTCTTTTGGGCATTATCTCCGGCTTTGCGCAACAATGAGCTGATCCGTGCATGGGCATACTGAAGAAACGGGCCGGTATTTCCGTTGAAGTCAATCGATTCTACCGGATCAAAAAGCATGTTCTTTTTCGCATCCACTTTCAGAAGAAAATACTTCAGCGCTGCCAAACCGATTTGATGATACAGCACCTGCTGCTCTTCTTCGGACATTCCTTCGAGTTTCCCGAGTTCTTCAGCGATGGATTGGGCGCTACCGATCATTTCATCCATGAGATCATCAGCATCCACTACGGTTCCTTCGCGCGACTTCATTTTTCCCTCCGGAAGTTCCACCATTCCATAGCTCAGGTGATGACAATTCTCAGCCCACTCATAACCCAGCTTCTTCAGAATGGCGAAAAGCACCTTAAAGTGATACTCCTGTTCATTACCCACAGTGTACACAACCTTAGATATCTGAGGATAATCATCATTGCGCTGGATCGCGGTTCCGATGTCTTGCGTCATATAAACTGCCGTACCATCAGAGCGCTGTAATAATTTCTGATCGAGACCTTCATCACTGAGATCAATCCAGACGGAACCATCTTCTTTTTGAAAGAAAATTCCTTCTTCAAGACCCCGTGCCACCTCCTGCTTTCCTTTTAAATAGGTCTCCGATTCATAATACAAGTGATCGAAATCGACACCCATTTTTGCGTAGGTTTCGTCAAAACCCTTGTACACCCAGCCGTTCATTTTCTGCCACAACTCCACAACTTCCGGATCTTTCTGCTCCCAGCGCTGAAGCATCTGCTGAGCTTCGCGCATGATGGGCGCATTTTTTTCAGCTTCCTCCTTCGTGAGGCCGTCCTCCATTTCTTCGGCAATCTCGGCTTTGTGGCGCCGGTCAAAAGCAACATAATATTTCCCAACCAGCTTGTCTCCCTTCATGTCTGAGCTTTCGGGAGTTTCTCCTTTTCCGAAATGTTTCCACGCAACCATCGACTTGCAGATGTGAATTCCGCGGTCGTTGATAATCTGAACTTTCTTTACCTGATGTCCGGCGGCTTTCAGTATTTCTGCTACGCTGTATCCAAGGAAAATATTGCGCAGATGGCCCAGATGCAATGGTTTATTGGTGTTCGGAGAAGAATATTCTACGAGTACGAGCGGTTTGGAATCTGGTTCTGAAAATCCATAGTTCCCGGTTTTCAGCGCCTGCTGTACCGCATCAGACCAGTATCGATCTGCGATGGTGAGATTTAAAAAACCTTTGATGATGTTGTAGCCGGTGATTTCCGGAACGTGTTCAGCAAAATATTGCCCGAGTTTTTCACCACAGGCTTCGGGTGCCAGCTTTGCCTGTTTGGTCAACGGGAAAACCACTACTGTCAACTGTCCTTCAAAATCCTTGTTGGTGAGCTGAACCTGAATCTGACGATCCTGAGGTGTGAACGAAAACAGTTTTTCGCAGGCGTCGCGCGTTTCCGATTGAATGATTTGAACAATTTTCATCAGACTGTAGTAACTTTTTTAAGGGATTTGATGAGCTCTTTTAAAATAAGGTAAGTTACCCTTGCCATTTCGTTTCCTTTATCATCGAGCAATGGATTGACTTCGACTATCTCGAGGCACGCAACTTTTCCGGATGCGATGATGGCCTGCATGATTTCCTGAACCGTTTCGGGAGTAAAGCCTTTCTTCACC
>CALDPJ010000020.1 GCA_937911795.1 uncultured Flavobacteriales bacterium
TGCTTCGAGATGCTTTCCGATCTCCTCAAAATACGCAACCTGCTTCTCGACATCCTGTTGGATCTCCCAGATCGCGCTGTTGAGGGTTTCTTTAGTGGTTACAAAAATGTTCGCCGGATAGATTTGATATTCTGTAAACGTATGTCGCTTTTGCAGGTCGGCCGGATTCCAGGTCGCGATGGATTCAATTTCATCTCCCCAGAAAGTGACACGCACAAAATAATCGGTGTAGGCGAGGTAGATGTCGATTGTATCTCCTTTCACGCGGAACTCTCCCCTGCCCGGTTCATAATCTTTTCTCGCGTAAAGGCTGTCAACCAGTTGCAACAGAAATTTATTGCGCGAAATTTTCTGGCCTACTTTGATTTCGATGATGTTCTTATGAAACTCCGCAGGATTTCCGATACCGTACAAACAGGAAACCGAAGAAATAACAATTACATCCTTTCGTCCTGAGAGCAACGCAGATGTAGTGGACAATCTGAGTTTTTCAATTTCATCATTGATCGAGAGATCCTTTTCGATGAAGGTATTCGTCACCGGAATAAAAGCTTCGGGCTGGTAGTAATCGTAATAGGAAACGAAATACTCAACGAGGTTGTCCGGAAAAAACTGCTTGAACTCTGAATACAGCTGGGCTGCGAGTGTTTTGTTGTGAGACAGAACCAGCGTAGGCCGCTGAATATGTTCCACCACATTGGCAATGGTAAATGTTTTTCCGGAACCGGTGACACCCAGCAACACCTGATCGCTGTCTCCGCGGTCGATTCCCGCTACAAGTTGCTTAATGGCTTCGGGTTGATCTCCCGTTGGTTGATACTCTGAAGTAATCTTAAATTTCACGCAGTAAAGTTAGTGAATTGTCGTGGGCCCGTGAACAGCATTACTGGTAGACTGCAACAATTTCACTGGTGAAATGGTCAATATTGGTTAACTTTAACAGATTGCTTTTTAAACAACCGGACACATGTTTCTGAAACGCCTGAAATACTACCTCAACCCGATGACGCTGTTTCGTAAAAGCAGCAACTCAAACTTCAGTCTGCAGGCCATGCACGGCATCAACCGCATTTCGATTTTCATGTTTTTGTTTTGCCTGGTGGTATTGCTGATACGCTGGATGGCATAACACCTCCATCGTCCGATTTCATTGCCGCACAATTCTTTTAGAGATCTCTGCACTTTTCGTTTTGAGTTGCAACAGATATACACCGGTGGGTAAATCCCTCATATCTAGTTGCGATGACCGCGGATCCGGAAATATTACTGTGCGCCCTTTTATATCCAGCAAGAGAATGCTTTCAACGGGTTCTTCGATGTTCAGGTAAATTAATCCCGAGGTGGGATTTGGGTAAATTTCAATAGTCGTTTCCGCATCGTCTATTCCCACGTCGGTCTGGATGGTGAATACATTGCTCGCGGCAATGCTCCATTTTCCGGCGTCGTTCTTTACACGGATATTCATCAAATGATCTCCTTCAGATAAGGTGTCGGGTACATCGACGTTGAAAATTTCAGACACTTCCGTACCGGAGGTAAATTCCAGCGGGTTACCATTTCCATTTCCGGGATCACTGTCAATAAAATATTCCATGGCCACAATCTCGTGGTCGATATAGGCCGGTTGAACGAGCAACATTCTCCTGGCATACATTCCCCACCGACCCAGCTCATTCTGAACCCGGATGTGCAGCACGTGCGCTCCCGGTTCCAGATCATCCACAGGTATGGCAAAGTTTTCACCAACTGAACTGCCTGCGGTTACATCAATGGCCGTTGCAGCACCCGGGCCCGGATCGTTTCCGAAGAAATACTCGGCTGCAGTAATGGGAGATGGTTGCTGAATATTGATAATATAAAATGATTTTCGTGCATATAATCCCCACCTTGCACTATTATCCTGAGCCCTAACGTGGAGAATATTCATGCCCGCATCCAGACCGGCAACAGGAACATTGAATTCAACAGACAGAAAATTACCGGCTGAAATATCGATTTCGGTTCCGTTTCCCAGACCGGGATCATCATTTACGAAAAATTCGGCCGCTACAATATCCGATTGTGCAACCAGATTTCCGCAGCATATGGCGCATAACAAGAAGGCGATTGTTTTCATGGCTGCAAGTTTTAATTTCCAACGGCTTCGAATACCACATTCAATGTACCTCCTACTCCAATCACAGGATTGGTGATTTCCATGAATACCGGGTAGGGCATATTGGGTGGATATCCGTATTTATTGAATGGAAATGAACCTCCGTAAATTCCGATATCTTCACCGTCGGTGCCTCCATTTTCTCCGGGTGAACCATCTGCAAGATTGAAATCTTTACTACTGCTAAAGGTTGGACTGCCTCCCATATTCACAAACTCGGGCTCTGTATTATCGAAATTATTGCTGCCCGGCAAGTCAGCTAAAGTCAACCCGGGATAACTATAACTGAGGCAGTTATTAAATGTTATACCATTGCCCGAAAGGCTGACTCCTGTTGCCGTATTGGTGAAAAGAAACAGCGAGTTTTCAACAGAAAGGTTGGTGCAGTTTTCGAAAATCTTCGCCAACGGACTTACCTGATTGGTTACGATAATGTTATTTCGAATGACATCTGTGGCATTGAAATTCCGGAAAAGATTCCAGCTGTTTCCGGTAGCTGGTTGATAGACGTAATTGTTTGCAATCATCCAGCCATTGCTGTTGAACTTGCTGAAGTTGTCAAAATTCGACGCTACCATCACACTTCCTACCACTACCCAATTGTTACATTGTCCGGCTCCGTTTCCTCCGGTCACCTTTCCTATCCGGCAATTGGAAATCTGAAGGTCATTATAGTTCTGAGTTCCGGTCACAGATAGATTACTGAATGTTAGACCTGATATGGTAATTCCCGGCGCTCCGATCAAAGCATTTAAGGTAATGTTACCTATCTCGGCATTCATTCCATTTGAGTATTGAGGTGCATGTCCGGGACCCCGAAAGTGGAGGGTTTTGGTGACTGTAATGTTTCCATAAGAAGTTGGCGAAGGATGAACATAAATGGTGTCTCCAACGGATGAAGCATCGATGGCGGCCTGTACACCTTGGTACATAGCACCGGAATTCGGACTGTTGTCTACCGTCAGGGTAGTTTGTGCAAAAGCGTGCGCAACACAAAAAAGCAGGAAAAGTAGATTGAGTGTTTTCATGATAGTAAATTTTGTTTTTAGATTTCTCCCTTGCTTTCAGAAGAAGTACCAAAGTTGAAGAACTCTGCTTACTATCGATTAATGGAAAACACTGAATAAATTTTCTCGGGGAAAGCCCTGATCTACTGGGACAGTTTTCAATCACATTTGCTGCTAATTGCAACTAATTGGTCGTCATTTTCATGCTTAAAAAACTTTAATTGTACCGTATTTTTTAAAAAAACCCTACTTTAGTCTGATACCAAAATCTTTAACATCATGAATATTTTAAAAATCTCAATTTTAATGCTGTCTCTGGCAACCTTCGTCTCGACCGGCTGCAAAGACAAATGTAAAGATGTAACCTGCCTGAATAACGGAGTGTGTAACGAAGGCGACTGTGAATGCCCTCCCGGCACGAGTGGTAGTGACTGCGGCACTCTCGACCGGACGAAATTCATAGGAAACTACGAAGGTGAAATGGTCGTTTCAGTAAATGGAGCCGAACTTCAAACTGTCGAACATGAAATCGAAATTGAAAGTGGTTCAGGTGTAAATAAAATTAAAATCAATGAAACCAGCCAGGGAATTACTACGGAACGCACCGGAACCGTAAATGGCAATAGTTTTACTCTGACAACTACCACCGATGAACAAGAAAATGGGGGAACAGAAACTGTTATCATTCAGTCCGGATCGGGTAATTTAAATGGTAATATACTAACATATGAAACTACAACGGACATGACGAGTACTACTGATGGAGTCGAAACAAATACAACCATCACATCAGTAACGACCGCGGAAAAACAATAAATTCTCTCGTTTAATCAGATTTACGATGAAAATGCCTTGCAATTGTGAGGCATTTTTTTTTGAAGACAAATAATTTATCGACCGCTTTCCACGGTTTCCAAACAATTGGTTTTCTTTGACCGCGTGAATCCTTATCTGATACTTGTGATCATAGTGGCCTATTTCGGGCTGCTGCTACTCATTTCTCACCTCACCTCCCGCGGCGCCAACAACGACGCATTTTTTACGGGCAATAAGCAATCGCCCTGGTATGTGGTGGCATTTGGAATGATCGGCACATCGCTCAGCGGTGTCACGTTTATTTCCATACCAGGTTGGGTGGGTACGAGCTCCTTCTCGTATATGCAAATGGTACTGGGTTATTTGCTCGGTTATGCAGTGGTGGCGCTCATTCTGATGCCGATGTACTACCGGCTCAATCTAACCTCCATCTATGCATATCTCGGCCAGCGTTTCGGTCCGCAGTCGCACAAAACCGGAGCGGCGTTTTTTCTGATCTCGCGCATCATCGGAGCCTCCTTCCGGCTCTACCTGGTAGCCATCGTATTTGAACTTATTTTTCAGAAGCTCGAGCTCAACATTCCGTTTGCGGTAACGGTTCTCATCACCGTGGGGCTGATCTGGCTGTACACTTTTCGCGGCGGTATCAAAACAATCATCTGGACCGATACGCTCCAGACCTTGTTCATGCTGTCAGCAGTGGGTATTACCATCTACATTATTGCCGACGACCTGAACCTCGGTGCAGCCGGATTACTGGAAACGGTTCAGAACAGCGATTATTCCCGATGGTTCTTTTTCGACGACTGGAATTCGCCGCAGCATTTTGTAAAACAATTTCTGGCCGGAGCGTTCATCACCATTGTCATGACCGGGCTTGATCAGGACATGATGCAGAAAAACCTGAGCTGCAAAAACATCCGCGAAGCACAGATCAACATGTTCAGTTTCAGCGGAATTCTGGTTTTTGTTAATTTACTTTTCCTGACGCTCGGAGCGCTGTTGTTCATTTACTCTGAATCCATTGGTTTGGCCATTCCCGAACAAACCGACTACCTCTACCCCAACATAGCGCTCGACGGGCATTTGGGAATGGCAGTGGGTGTTTTATTCATCCTGGGATTGATTGCATCAGCATATTCAAGTGCAGACTCTGCGCTCACGGCACTGACAACATCGTTTTGTGTGGATATTCTCGAGGTGGAAAAAGAAGTGGCGCTGCGTCAGGAAAATACGCGAAAATGGGTGCACATCGGAATGTCCGTAACCCTGGTTATGGTGATTCTTATTTTCCGGTTGATCAACGACGAGAGTGTAATAAAAAGCCTTTTTACCGTAGCTGGATATACCTACGGTCCGTTGCTCGGACTTTATACATTTGGATTGTTCACCAGGCGTCGTCTGCGCGATCGCTGGGTACCGGTGATTTGTATCCTGTCACCGTTACTTTCTTACGTCCTCAGCAGTAATTCGGAAGCCTGGTTCAACGGATTTCAGTTTGGATTCTTCATCCTGATTGCCAACGGGGTGCTCATGTTGGTCGGTTTGTTTTCGATCAGTTATGCCGGTAAACCAGATGAT
>CALDPJ010000021.1 GCA_937911795.1 uncultured Flavobacteriales bacterium
TGAAATTATTTTGCGATGAACATTTTATACCAGTGCTCAAAAGAAATCAGCGCGTAAATGATGGACGAATGATCGGCAACACCACGTTGGTGCTCCTCAATTACACGCTTGATTACCACTGGTGAGAAGCCGTCAAAATTAGCAAAAAAGGAAGGGCTCAGCAGCGCTTTGACCGTTTCGGGTTTCGATAGTAAACTGCGCAACGGCATTCCGAATCCGGCCTTTCTGCGGCGAACGATATCGCGGGGAAGATCACGCGCAAAGCTGTCTTTCAAAATGCGTTTGGTGTTCGCCAGACCATTGATCCGATCGGCTTGCGACAGCGAATAGGCCCACTCCACCAGGTGGTGATCGAGAAACGGAACGCGGCTTTCCATCTGGTTGGCCATGCTCATGCGATCCATGTAATGCAGGTTTTTGACGAGGAAATTTTCGCGCTCAAACTGCTCGAGTTTTTGCAGATCGTTCGAACCTGAATAATGTTGCAACATTCCCGAAACCGAATCATTGTTTCCGTCAAATATCTGCATCGAATTATTCCAGTCGCCGACGACACTCAGCGGAGCGAATCTGTGCGGGTGTTGATAATAACGACCCAACTTGTACAAATACCTTTTTACCGCTTTGAACTTTCCTTTTCCGGGATGAACCCCGGCCATCATCTTCGCCAGCAGATTCCCTGTTCCGACCGGAAATTTGTCGAGACTTCCGGCCCAGCGCGTGATGATGTGGCCGCCGTATCCGTAAAAAAGCTCATCGGCACCCATTCCGGTGAGGACCACCGTGCTCTTTTCCGAAGCGCGCGAAGTGATCAGGTAAGATGGAATCTGTGATCCGTCGGCAATCAGATCATCGGAAAAATTGAGCGTAGTTTGAATGAGTTCCGGCGTCAGCACCTCACTCCCGATGGGAATACGTTCGAAATTTAAATTCCATTTTCTTGCGAGTTGATCGGCATATGCTGCGTCGGACGTGGTGCCCTCTGCCTTAATGTCGGTTTCGTCCTTTACCGCACAATAGTGCATGATTTGGCGGTTGTCTTTGATCAGCGATGCTATCACCGATGAATCGAGTCCTCCACTGAGAAAAGTGCTCACCGGAACGTCGGCTTCGAGTCGTAATTCCACCGAACGCTTCAGCAAATCGCGCAGCTGTTCGCACCGGCCCGAATAATCTTTGGCAACATCCACGGGTTGCGGCGACCAATACTGGTGAACAGAAACTTCTTTGGACTGAAGATCCATCTCGATATAATGCGCCGGCGGAAGTCGTTTAATATATCGGTAAAGCGTTTCGGAACCCGGAGAATATTTGAAAGTGAAATATCGCTGCACATGATCGCTTTCCAGCTCGGCCGGAATACCTGCTGCAAGAATGGCCTTTATCTCCGATCCGAAATGCAACGACCCATTGTGCCAGCGGTAATACAGTGGCTTCACTCCCATCCTGTCGCGCACCAGGTAAAACTTCTTAGTATCGCGGTCGAGATATGCAAAAGCAAAATCACCGTTGAGTTTTTGCAGCGCGGAGATTCCTTGTTGAGCGAGTAATTCCAGCAAAACCTCGGTATCGGTTTCCGAACGAAAAGGCACCGACTTTACGAGATTATTTTTCAGTTCGCGGAAGTTGTAGATCTCCCCGTTGAAAGCGATCACCCCGGTGCGGCGGTGTGAAATCATCGGTTGATGTCCGTTTTCGGACAAATCAATAATCGCCAACCTTCGGTGGCCGATGAAAACGTTCAAATCTCCCCACGGCTCGGCGTATGCCCCTTTTCCGTCGGGACCGCGGTGCGCAATGGCATCGGTCATTTTGCTGCCCGGCCAGTTTTCCGGACTGACGTATCCCGCTATTCCACACATTTCTTCAGCACTTGTTTAAAAATCGTCCGATACCGGTTGGCCATTGCTCCCGCAGTAAATTGCTGTTCGTATTTTTTCCGTGATGATTTCCCGAACGAAACACACATTTCTGGCTGACGGCAAAAGTAGCTGATCTTTTCGGCCAGTTCGAGGTGGTTTTCGGTAGCTACAATAAAACCGTTGTCATCGTGTATCACCGATTCGGTAATCGCTCCGCGATCGGTAGAAATCACCGGAAGCTCAGCCGCCATAGCCTCTACAATCGCCCATGGGTGACCTTCGGGATGTCGCGGCACGAAAACAAAAAGTTCGGCTTCGTTGAGGGCTTTCCACTTTTGAGCTCCACTCACCGGAGGTTGGATCGACACATTTTTAAGTTCATGCCTAGCCATAATGTCCTCACATTTCTGGCGAAAAACCAGATCATCCCAGGCTCCATACGCCGTCAGTTCGGTTTTTTCGGTAAAAGCCGGATCGGATGCCAGCGCCTCCAGTACCAGATCAAAACCCTTTCCCGGGAGAAAATTGGACAGGTAAAGTATTTTCAACTTTCCGTTGGTCGGTAAACGCGATCCGTTGAGATATGGAAAATCTGCTCCGTTGGGTGCGACAAAAATCTGTTGCGGCGGGTAGAAATCTTCAAACACATGTCGAAGTTTCTCACCGAGCACCACCACCCCGACTGTTCGCTTGAGGCAAAACCGCACCCACGATTTCACCACACCCGAACATTGGCGATACCACGTTTTAAAATTGCTGCCACGCAGTTGAACCAGCACCGGAACCCCCGCCATTCGCAGGGCGAGGATATAGAGGCTGTCTTTGATGAATCCCACCGTGGTTTGGTTGATGGGTACGAGCGCCAGATCACCCTTTTTTTGCTTCGCCAGTTGGAAGAGCGATCGCGCGGACGCTACACTCCGGATGAGCTTGCTCCAGCCGAATTTGCCCATTTCACCTACCGACTCGTTGAGGGTGGTATTGAAATGAATCATTTCGAAATCCTCAGAAAGTGAGGAGCTCAGCAAAACTTCGGTTGCAATGGCTGGGCCGATATACGGCGGCGGCAATTTTCCGAGGAGAAGGATACGCGGTTTATTCATTGACAGCAATTCGTCTGGCCGGAATCGCAGCAAATGCGAACCCGGTCATCAGCACATAAACAAAAGGAGCATACATCGTGGGTGTCGTAGAAATAGAATATAGCAGCGCCGTAATAAGCAAACCCATCAGCATAAACCGCTGGCTGTCGGGCAGCGTTCTACTGCTTTTGTACACCTGAAACAGCAAAACCAGGTAAATCAACAAACCTACCGCTCCGGTGAAGAACAGCAGTCGTACAAAATCGTTGTGGGCGCCGATGCCGATAAACTGATACACATAACTAAAAGTGAGTGGATACCCGAAGGCCTGCACAAGAATGCTTTGCTCGCTCATCAGGTTGAGCATGAACATCCAGCGCCCAACCCGCCCGTGCAACAGCCGTTCGGTGTCTTGTTCGCCCGCATAAACCTCCATATCCGTTTCGATAAGGGGCGCGATGGAGTCTTCGAAAACGTTTTGTCCGAAATATATAACTGCCACTCCTATCACCAGAAGTCCAACCAGGCCCGCACTTTTGTTGACTTTGAAATTGTACATCAAAAACAATCCGGTGATGGCAGCAAATACCGTGTAGCTGGCCACATGGTGCATATTGAAGAGCGCAATAGCCGAAATGACACCTACAATGGCTACCGTCACTACCGATTTTCTGCTGACATTCCGGTGAAGCTTATCGCGGAAATAAAAGTATCCCGCTGAAATCGATGCGAGGGCGATATAAATACCGTAACTGACCACATCACCGAAATTCCCCTGAATTCTCGCCATTCCGCGGCTTTCTTCCTGGCGAATCGGACCGGTAATCAACTCGTAAATCAACAAGCCAGCAACGATAATTCCGGCGTAAAGCACCGTTTGCAGCATTCCGTCGAGATCGCGTTCGCTGCGGATCAGTCGCCGGAGAAAGTAGTAAACATACACCGGCAAACTCAACTTCAGCACAAATTCAATGGCCAACAACGAAAATGGCTCGAAAAGGAAGAGAAAGAAGCATGCCAGCAGAATCATCGCCGACCAATAACCAAAAAACTGATCGAGCCGGCTGCGCGGAGAAACGCGGTATTTAAAAATCGCCAGCAGACACAACACAGGCGTTAAAACCCCTACGATGTACAGCGGTGAAAGCAGCGGTGAAATTTCCTTCAGAAAATAAAAGTTATCGATAACCGGACGCAGCAACACCAGCAGGATGAACCACCGAAGAATCCAGGGCTGATCCCCCATCCACAATTTCCACTCTTTCCACTTCATGGCGAGCGGTAAATTTAGCCGCTTTGCATTGATTGCAGCACCGTGCGTGCTATGGATTGATAACTAAACTTTTCAACAGCCTTTGCAGCGCGCTCGGTCCGTGGAAACCGCTGGAGATTTTCGATGGCTTTAAGCACGTCTTCCGCCATCGAATCGCTATAGTACAAACCGCATTCGCCGTTCAGACTCAGGTGCTCGAGACTTTTTAATGGTGGCAGCATCAGGTACAATCCGGTTCCCATTCCCTCGAACACAGAAATGGCGGTGATTGGCCAGAAGCCGATATCCGCAGCGTTGTACAATTCATTCAACGCCTCTCTCGCCACAAAAGACCGGGTTATAAATGCAGTTGCAGCCGAACTTTTTTGCAGGCGTTGCCGGACTTTTTCGCTGTGATCATCATCACCCAGACCCACCACCATACATTTTATCCGGTGATTTGCTTCGTGAAGTTTTTCAACGGCTGCAAAAAGTGGCTCGAAATTCTTGTTGCCGCCCATCCGTGCGGTGGTGATGAGCAAGGTTTCGTCAGCCGCGATATTCAACTCGTTTCGGGTTATTTGACGCGATGTTTCATCAAAATAAAACCAGTGGTGATCAAACCCCAGGCTAATTGCAACTTGTTTCTGTCGAAGTTTACTCAACCCGTTTTTGCCGATCCATTCCCCGACCACCTCAACCGTTTCGGGTGTGTAGGTGAAAATCTTATCTGCCGCGCGGATACCTTTTTCATAAACCGGCCTTTTGAATAAAGTGCGCAACAGCCGCTGTTTCCAGTCGAGACGAAGATAGGTGTGGTGATTGTCGCCCAGCAGAACGGCCAGTTTATAATTTTCACGAGTAAGAGCAGGTTTAGGAAAAGCTTTACCCAGGCCGATGACCAACACAAGATCCGGCGCAATTTGATTCAGTTTCCTTTTCACTCCTTTTGCCCACACCAACTGTCCGAGGGTAAAAAAAGGTTTCAGGCGGTGAACAGAAATTCCGTCGTCGATATGTTCTCCTGCGGAAAGTTCGGCTGAATATTTACTGCGTACATATTCCGGAACGGCCGTGGTGGTAATCACCGAAACCTGATGACCGGAATTATTCAATGCGCGCGCCAAATGAACTTCAAGGTAGCCGAGTTCAGGAAGGTAATGACCGCAGACGATGGTAATTTTCAACCGGAAAAAATTGAGGGCAACAAAAAAGGCCGCTGAAATTGCGGCCTGTAAATATGGTGAAAATGCTAAAGCTTATCGTTTGTGTCTTCTTTCGGACGAAACACTGACAGCTTTGCGGCCTTTTCTTCTGCGCGCTTTCAAAACTCTGCGACCATTGGCAGATGCCATGCGCTCTCTGAATCCATGTTTGTTTCTGCGCTTTCGCTGCGAGGGTTGAAAAGTTCTTTTCATGACTATCTCAATTCTTTAACTGTAAGTGTTACTCAAAAAGGACTGCAAAAATATGGCTTTTTTGCATTGTAGCAAGGGCTTTTTTAAGAAATGTGTCATCAATTTCTAATCGGCATCAAATTTAATCCTTTCTCACAGATACTCAGACCGCCAGGATCTATCAGAAGTCGACCACAGATAATGCCATTTTTGATACAAATTGCCTTAACTTTGCCGACTTTCTCACCTATGGCACGTAATCGCAATTCCAAAACTCCTAAAGAAAAGGTATCGAAAGAAGCCTGGAAAAAGTCAGCCAGACTGTTCAGCTATCTGGGTCCGTTTAAAGTTCGTTTCGGCATTGGGCTGTTGTTTCTGTTACTCACCGGAGCCACTGCCCTTATTTTTCCCGAGCTGATGGGCCGATTGGTAGACAGCGCCAAAGAAAGCGACTACGAAACCGCCAACAACCTCGCGCTGATTTTGGTAGCCATTCTCGTCGGTCAGAGTATTTTTTCATTCTTCCGTGTATACCTGTTTGTATATGTCACCGAACATGCGCTGGCGAACCTGCGCAATGACATCTATCAGCACCTGATCAGCCTGCCGCTTACTTTTTTCAACCAGAAGCGCGTGGGTGAACTCAACAGCCGGATGACGGCCGACATCACCCAGATTCAGAGCACGCTGACCACCACCATTGCCGAATTTCTGCGACAAACGATATTGATTATCGGAGGGTTGATTTTGTTGACCTACATCTCCCCAAAGCTCACTTTGCTGATGCTGTCGATTGTTCCGGTACTGGCTATTTTTGCCGTTTTCTTCGGCCGCTTCATTCGCAAGATTTCGCGCGAAGTGCAGGATAAAGTGGCCGAATCCACAACCATTATCGAAGAAACGTTGCAGGGAATTTCTATTGTAAAATCATTTACGAACGAAGTTTTCGAAACCCTGCGTTTCAGAAAGAGTGTGAGCGAGATTGTGGAGATCGCCATCAAAGGTGGAATTTATCGCGGTGCATTTGCCGGTTTCATCATCTTCTGCATTTTCGGAGCCATTGTGGCTGTGGTCTGGATGGGTGTTCGCCTCTCGATCGAAGGCAGCATCACCATCGGGGAGCTGATATCATTTGTGTTGTATTCGGTTTTTGTGGGTGCCTCGATTGGGGGAATTGCGGAGTTGTATGCACAAATTCAGCGCGCCATCGGAGGCATAGAGCGACTGATGGATATTCTGGACGAAAAGCCGGAACAAGTTTCGGTGAAAGCCGATCCGACGAAAAACATCACGATTGAAGGCGATGTGCAATTCGAGGATGTGCATTTTTCCTATCCTGGAAGAAAAGACATCAGCGTGCTGAATGGCATTTCCTTCTCTGCGTCACAAGGGCAAACCGTAGCGATTGTAGGTCCGAGTGGCGCCGGAAAAACCACGATTACTGCTTTGATTCTTCGGTTTTATGACATCAACAGCGGTAAAATTGAGGTAGACGGACGTCCGATAGAAAATTACGAACTGAATGAATTGCGTTCGCAAATGGCTATTGTTCCACAGGATGTGATTCTCTTCGGAGGAACGATTCGCGAGAATATTTCTTATGGCGATGTGAATGCTCCGTTTGAAGCCATTGAGCAGGCGGCGCGACAAGCCAATGCCGAGGAATTTATTTTATCGTTTCCAGAGGGCTATGACACGCTGGTCGGAGAACGCGGTATTCAGTTGTCCGGCGGGCAGCGGCAGCGTATTACCATTGCGCGGGCGGTGCTGAAAGACCCTGCAATTTTGATTCTGGATGAAGCCACCAGCTCGCTTGATTCCGAATCGGAACGCCTGGTACAGGAAGCGCTCGAAGAATTGATGAAGGGCCGCACCTCGTTTGTGGTAGCGCACCGGTTGTCGACGATTAAGAATGCAGATACAATCCTTGTTGTGGACAATGGTCGCATCGTGGAATCTGGAACGCACCACGACCTTATTGCCCGCGAGGACGGAATTTACCGCAACCTCAGCACGCTTCAGTTTGAGGTAAGCGCGTAGATTCACCTGTCAAAGACGCGTAAAATTTCACGCGAAGGAGCAAAGGAGCAAAGCCGCAGAGATATTTTTATTCCCAATGGATTAAGGCAGAACGCTTGATATCCTGCTATCATGTTTTTATTTGCGCACTAAACTGATCGCAATCTTTTACTCTACCCTATTGGACATCTTGTTCAGACGCTTGTGCACGTCTGTCAATCTCAATGCTGTTTAGTATTTCTTCTACCTTCCGGATATCAATTTCATTATCAATGGTCATGCGACGCTGAGTAAAAAAACTTGGACTTACTTGATTAAGGAAAAAATAGATTCTATACGTTCATATTTATTATATTTGCACGTACAAACTGAATGACTATGGACACCAAACTCACTTTAAAGCTCGATCAAAGAATCATTGAAAGAGCAAAAGAATATGCGGCAGAAAAGAAAGTTAGCCTGTCGCGTCTCATCGAAAGTTATCTGAATTCATTGATTATAGGTCATGGAAAAGATGATGATATTGAAATTTCATCTTTCGTGAAGAGTCTTTCGAGTAAAACGAATGTCCCGGTTGATCTGGATTACAAAAAAGCAATCGGAGATCATAGAGAGAAAAAGCACGAATGAAAAAGGTATTTCTCGACACCAACATTATTATCGATTTGCTCGCAGAACGAGATCCGTTCTATGAATCCATTGCTAAAATTGCGACACTAGCCGATCAGAAGAAACTTCAACTGGTTGCCAGTCCGATTTCCTTCACAACGGTCTCCTATATTTTGACCAAGTACGAGCCGGTAAAATCTGTAATGGTCAAATTGAGGAAGTTTGCAATCATCTGTGAAGTATGTGATGTTAATCAGCAAATTATAGATAAAAGCCTGAATTCCAATTTTCAGGACTTCGAGGATGCAGTTCAATATTACAGTGCCATACAATCGGCTTGTTCTGTTCTAATCACCAGAAATGGAAAAGATTTCAAAAAACCGGCAATTCCGGTTATGACTTCTGATGAATTTCTGAGCAGTTGGATTCAATAGGTTATTCAACACGAAAAAGTTTTACGGAATGACGATAGAGACGTAGTGTTTGAGACGCTCGGAATTTCACGTAAAGGCGCAGGGGAGCACAGACGCAGAGACTTTTTGACTTTATATCTTTTGTTATTCGACTAAGGCTTAAAATTCTGAGCCAAGTAAAAACTTATCGCGGAATATAAACCACCTTCTTCGTTTCGAAAAAAGGATCATCAAAAAAGGAAGCGATATCAAAAGTTTCTACTCCCCTTATAGCCGATAGTTCTTCCTTCAGATCGCCTCCTTTCAGACTGATGATCCCATTGGGCAATGGATTGAACTGCTCTTTGCTGATCTTTCCCTTCACCCAATCCAGCAACTTTGGCATCGAAGCCACCGCACGATTGACGATAAAGTGATAGGAATCCGGCAGCTCTTCTACCCGCGCCTTCTCAGCAGTCACGTTCGTTAATTCGAGTTGGGCCGCGACATCCTCCACCACCTTAATTTTCTTCCCAATGGAATCCACGAGATGAAAGCTAGATTCCGGAAACATAATGGCCAGCGGTATTCCCGGAAAGCCGCCACCCGTACCGACATCCAGAATGCGGGTGTTGGGTTTGAACTGGATCACCTTTGCAATGGCCAGACAGTGGAGCACGTGCCGGACGTAAAATTCGTCCATATCTTTCCGTGATATGACATTAATCTGCGCGTTCCACGATTCATAAAGGAGTTTCAACGCAGCAATTTGCCCGCGTTGCACGTCGTTTATCGCCGGGAAATGATCGAAAATTATTCTATGCGACATGCTCGCTTCAGATGCGCTCTTTGGTGTGTTTGAGCAACTGAGACAGGAATTCCCGCGCACGGAAGAGTTGCGCTTTTACCGTTCCCAGCGGAAGATCAAGTTCATCGGCGATCTCTTCGTACGAATATTCTTTGAAATAGCGAAGAATCACCAGCTCGCGGTAACGGGGCTTCAGTTTATCAACCACCTCGCGCATCGCCTCAGCCTTCTGGCCTTTCATAAGGGTTTCTTCCGGATCGGGTTCCACATCGCGGACTTCAAAAGTCATTTCGTCACCATCCTCACCCGAAATTGTATTGTCGAGTGAAACCATTCGCTTCTTCTTCTCTTTGCGCAGGAAGTCGATGCAGTTGTTGGATGCGATTTTAAACAACCAGGTACTAAAAGCATAATTCGGTTGATACTGCTGAATGCGATTGAATGCTTTTCCAAAAGCTTCGATGGTCAGATCATCCGCATCATCCCGGTTGTTGACCATTTTGAGCAACATGAAGAAAATCGCGTCGCGGTAGCGTTCCATTAATTCTGCAAACGCCTTCTGATCACCATCAACTGCGCGCTTCACCAATTCGTAATCGTACTTCCCTTTGTCCGATAAATTGTCGTTTACTTCCATCTACGTTTTTTTGAGATTCCTCCAACCAGCATTACAACTACCTGATTCCCCAACAATAATACTTCCATAAAAGGAGAAAGCAGCCATAACAACCGATCCTTTTGGACCTTGAATACGAGCCTAAATATAGCTATTTGCACCAATAATTTGATTCCAATGAGCAGCAATGAGATATGCCGCGTATTTTCATAGACCAACAATGCAATGGCAGCCACGAAGAACAAAAACACACACAAAGGGTAGAGTGCCAGCAAGATTTTAAACCCGATCCGGTAGTGTGGCGCAGTACTGAAATGCCGTGATTTTTGAATCTTCCACTGATTCCATGTGGTTTTTGCCGGAGTCATCATCAACGCATCGGGATGAATACATACCGCTGTATTTTTTCCGGTTGCTGCGGCCTGAACAAACAGATCATCATCACCGGACATAATGTGGTAGTGCTTTTTGAAACCGCCGGTGCGGTCATACACATCGCGGGTATACGCGAGGTTTCTTCCGATTCCCATATATGGCAAACCAGCCAGTGCAAACGACAAAAATATACCTCCGGTGGTAAGTGCATCGAATCGTATCAAAGCATTGAGCAGACCTTTGGAGGGTAGATATGGACCGGGAGCAACAACAATCTCTTTTCCACCGGAAAAAGAGGAGCCGAGATACTGAAGCCATTTATCTCCCGAAGGAAAACAGTCGGCGTCGGTAAAAACCAGGTGCCGGAACTTCGCTTTTTTGATGCCGAGCGTGAGCGGAAACTTTTTTCCCGGCAGGTGCTGTACGTGCTCACCGATGCTCACCACCTGTAAATGCGAATGCGTCTTTTGCAGCTCTGCCAGCTCATCACCGGTTCCATCCCAGGAATTGTCATTTACTACTATTACCTCAAACTCGGGGTAATCCTGCTGAAGGATTTTGGGTAAATAAGTAATGATATTTTCAGCTTCGTTACGCGCGCAAATGATCACCGACAAAGGTGGTAACTCTGAATTTTCGGGAGACGGAGCTTTATAAAATGCCAGCCGCAGAAAGAAAAAGAAGTAATAGAAAAACAGGACTCCCAAAGAAATCACGGCCACCAGCAGCAAAACGCGTTCGGCGTCAACAAGATCATTCCACCATTCCAGCATGGCGCAAATTTAGGATACTTCTTATCTGTTATGCTTGTTCTATCTTTGCCGACTTAACTCTTTTTCAACAATCTTTTTCAACACCCTGTGCTCAAATTCAATTTGCTGAAAACGGACGACGGCAGCAGTGCCCGCGCCGGACTCATTTCAACCGCTCATGGAGACATAGAAACTCCCATTTTTATGCCGGTAGGTACGGCAGGCGCCATCAAAGCCATGCACATTACCGAATTGGCCGACGATACGAATGCAGACATCATGCTTTCGAACACCTACCACCTTTATCTGCGTCCGGGTACAGAGATTATCCGCAACGCCGGTGGCTTACACCGATTCAATGGTTGGAAAAAACCAATTCTTACCGACAGCGGTGGATATCAAGTGTATTCTCTCGCGGCCAG
>CALDPJ010000022.1 GCA_937911795.1 uncultured Flavobacteriales bacterium
TACATAGCGCCTTCCTTGCGTTCGTTGCGGTTAGACTTTTTACCGCAAGGGTCGCGATAGAGGCGCAAGGAGCGCAAAGATTTTGGTAATTTCCTTCGTGTCCTTCGTGTCCTTCGTGTCCTCCGTGCCTCCTCCGTGTGCTTCGTGGTTAAAGAAATGAACCACAGGAGGTCACAAAGTTTTGCACAAAGAGCACAAAAATGTTTTTTTGATGATCAAGTATGCCCTTGCGTAAATAGCGCCTTCCTTGCGTTCGTTGCCGTTAGACTCTTAATTGCAAGGTTCGATATGGAGGATCAGGAAACGCTAAGTCTTCTTCAGCCGTGAAAGCGTCTCCGGTGTCATTCGCAAATAAGCCGCAATGTACTTGTGCGGCACTTCCTGAAACAATTGCGGACTGCGTTTTAGCACCCGCTCATATCGTTGTCCGGGAGACGCCGTGAGCAGATCGCGTTCCCGTTCGAGTTGCTGGTAAACCAATTGCTCAAGAATTTGCAGCCAAATTTCAAATCGCTGCGGATCGCTCTTCACAAAAGCCATGTATTTCTCCTTCGACAGTACTTTAACCTCGGTCTTTCGTAGTGCCTGGATATAAAAATCAGAAGGTTTGCCGGTGATGAACGAATCGAGGGCAGCCACAAAATTACCGGAGTAGCCAAAGCGGATGGTATGTTCCTCCGCTTCATCCACCACAAAAATCCGCAAACATCCCTCCACCACATAAAACATCCGTGTATCAACACTACCCTGCACTTTCAGAAATTCATGGCGCTGCAGACAAATAGTATCCTCCCAGATATTTTGTTGCTCAATTTTCGACACCAGTTCGGCCAGTGGATTCATATGGCGAAAAGTACAAAATCAGAATCACCAGGGGGTTCAATTTTCCCCGTTTCAGCAGATTGGCCAATTGCCGTAAAATTCTTAACTTAAAGATGTGAAACACTAAAACTTAAAATTATGTCAATTGTAAAAGTTATCGAAGTAATCGCCAGTTCAGACAAAAGTTTTGACGATGCCGTACGCAACGCCTGCAAAGAGGCTTCAAAATCCGTAAAAAACATTCAGTCTATTTACGTGAAGGAAATGAATGCGAATGTGGAGAACAACGAAATTGTTTCATTCGCAGTGAACGCCAAAGTTTCTTTTAAAGTGGATAATTGATTGTCGTTATTTTCACACAATTCTACAATTCCAATGATTTTCCGCTGATGTGCATAGCAGGCCAATTGCATTGAAGGTGGAATTTCTGAGGTTCAAACGAGTCGACCATTGCGGTTAGCGCAAAGGGTTTGTGTAAATTTATGGCCAAATTCCCGGCAATGGATATCGATTCCGAACTTGAATCTCAGATTAAAAAACTTCAGGAAAAATATGCAGCAATGGGGCAGGATATGCACGCCTACCTCGATGGATTGCTGTGCTCTAACTATCTCACGTATTGGGATTACCTGAATCTAGATACACTCTTAACGCTGCAGAATCCGCGCACGGATTTTCCGGACGAGGAGATTTTTGTGATGTATCACCAGATCACCGAGCTGTACTTTAAGCTCATGCTGCACGAGTTTCACCAGATTGCGCACAACGGCAAAATCATTGCCCCGAACGGAAATGACCTGGGATGGAACAATGAGCTTGATCCGGAATTTCTACGGGCGCGTCTTGCCCGAATCAACGCCTACTTCGAAGCACTTACCGGCTCGTTTGCCATCATGGTCGACGGGATGGAAAAAGAACAGTTCCTTCGTTTCCGAATGGCATTGTTGCCGGCCAGTGGATTCCAGTCCGCTCAATACCGGAAAATCGAAATCTCCGCTACAGAATTTATTCAGCTGGTGGATAAAACACGTCGTGAAGAACTGCGATCACAACGAGATGATATTCCGGCGCTGTACGAACACATTTACTGGAAAGAAGGCGCTACCGAACTGGAAACGGGTGCCAAAACTCTTACCCTGAAACAATTCGAAAAAAAGTATTCTGCTGAATTCATCGCATTGGCAACCGATTACCGCGATAAAAATGTTTGGGCTAAGTATATGTCGCTTTCAGAATCGCAACGAAATCATCCCGGACTTCGTTATCAACTCCGGCAGCTCGATGTGAACGTAAACATCAACTGGCCGCTTGTTCATTTTAAATCTGCTGTTCGATATCTGGCTCGTGAAAAAGACGAAGAGTCAACCGGTACCGGTGGAACCAACTGGCAAAAATATTTGCCACCGCGGTTTCAGCGACGAATTTTCTACCCGCAATTGTGGAGCGAAGAAGAAATGGAAAATTGGGGAAAAAGTTGGGTAGAAAAAGAAGTGCTCCACACGAAAAGTGAAGAACATTAGTTTTATTTTGAGCGGACGAGAATTTAAAGGGAAGAAAATGAGGCAAATATTTCTGATGGTAATTGTGCTGGGGTGTGTAGCGGTTTCTTGCACCACACCTCCTGAACCGGTTTTGGTGGCCGATACGGCCCACCAGGAAGATTCAATCGTAATTGAGAATCTGGAATTCGGTTTCAACCTCGATTCATTTATGGTGTATCAGGGTCAGATCGGGCGCAACCAGTTTCTCGCCGATATTCTGCTTCCGCACCACCTTACTTACCCCGAAATTCAAAAAGTTGCCGATTCTGCCAGAGAGGTGTTCGATGTCCGTAAGATCAACGAAGGCAAACGATATACATTACTGTGTCGTCGCGACAGCCTTGAAAAAGCTGCTTATTTTATTTATCAGCCCGACATGGTCAACTATATCGTTTATGAGCTGTGCGATTCTATGCGGGTGTACAAAGGATTGAAATCTGTAGAAACCCGCGAGCGAACCTTTGAAGGTGAAATAAACTCATCGTTGTATGTGACCCTGGATCAGGGTGGCGCACCTACTGAACTGGCGCTGCAACTGGCATCGCTGTACGCATGGACCATTGACTTTTACCGCATTCAGAAAGGAGATAAGGTGAAGATTGTTTACGAAGAAAATTATGTAGGCGACGAACGCGCAGGGTTGGGAAATATCATCGCGGCAAATTTTGAACACAGCAACCGGGATTTTTACGCGTTTCGTTTTGCCCAGGACAGCATCCCCGATTTTTTTGATGAAGAAGGCAACAGTCTTCGCAAAGCATTTCTGAAAATGCCATTGAAATACGGTCGGTTGACCAGCGGATTCACGAAGCGCCGTTTTCACCCGGTTCAGAAGCGATTCAAAGCACATCTTGGAACCGATTACGCGGCTCCGACCGGAACCCCGATTCTTGCCGTGGGCGATGGGGTTGTGATAGAATCAACCTTCAAACAGTACAATGGACATTATGTTAAAATCCGCCACAACAGCACCTACACAACGCAGTATCTGCACATGAGCAAGCGAATGGTAAAAGCCGGTGAATATGTCCGCCAGGGAGAAACCATCGGATTGGTGGGAAGCACGGGTCTGGCAACTGGCCCACACGTTTGCTTCAGATTCTGGAAGAACGGAAGTCAGGTAGATCACCGGCAGGAAGAATTTCCGCCTTCGGAACCCATTGTACCGGAGAATATGACGCGATTTCAACAACATGTTGATTCGCTGAAGCCTGCGGTGCAGTTCAGGGAAGTTGAAAGAGAACTCGTGGCAGACGGTAAAAACTGAGGCAACTTGTAACGGTTGGCGCGTTATAGAAGTATCAACACCAACCATCATGTACGCCATCTTTCCTCTTGACTTTGCCGCCCATAAAAATTATGATATTGATGTGGATGTGCACCCTACCGACAATGCAGTAATGATCAACCTGAATTTTCAGGAAGAAGTAGAGTTGAAGATCGATCTGCAGGATGGCCGCGCCAAAAAAGTAATCAGCCTTTCCGAAACCCGCCAATCCGGTTCTTACCGGTTGGAATTACCGGGTTTTGATAACCATACTTACACTTTAAAATTATCGGACGCCGCCGGTCGGTTTTACCGGAATTTTAAAATTATGAAGTCTTTCTGTTGATCAATCGTTATTTCTGTTAACCAAATCAGAGATGAGAGGGAATTCATACACTTGAATACCTTCTTTTTTTAGATTGGCCGCCGAAACCATAGCACGCGCTACCATCGCTCCTTCTACCGGATGATACTTCGCCAGCTTCCCGCGCAAAAATGGTGTAGCCAACAATGCCAGTCCCGAACCGATTTTTTCACCCAACCTGAATTCCTTTCGGTCGCCGAGTAACAACGAAGGGCGGAAAACATGAATCACCGGAATGTTCAGCTTCCGTACATCGCGTTCTACCTCTCCTTTGGTCCGGCTGTAGAAAACACTTGAATCCGGATCGGCTCCGATAGCACTGACGAGCATCAATCGCTGCGCGCCACATTTTTCCGCCAGCCGCGCAACATTCATCACGTACGTATAATCTACTTCGCGGAATTTCTTCTGGCTGCCGGCTTTTTTGATCGTAGTACCGAGGCAACAGAAAACATCGTTCAGCGATTGATCGGGAAAACTTTCGGCGAGTCGGTTGAAATCCACTACTTCGTTGCGCAACTTCGGGTGCTCAAGATCAAGTGGTCGGCGCCCGATGGAAATGACTTGACCATACTTTTCATTCGCCAGCAATTCCCGCAAACAATGGGATCCCACCAGGCCCGATGCTCCTGCAATCAGTGCCGTGCGACTTTGTGGTTGGTGGTGGGTAGATTCCATATCAGTTGGGATTTGTACAATATAACCAACCAAAAGCTCTTTTGATTATTCGGTAACGGGTTCCACCCAATCACCGTGCGATTTGATCAGTTCAATGAGTTCATCAACTGCATGTTCTGCGGCAACATTTCTTTTTACGACTTCCTTCTCTTTGTAAAGGGTAATTTTTCCGGGGCCGGTACCGACATAACCATAATCTGCGTCGGCCATTTCACCCGGACCATTGACGATGCAACCCATGATGCCGATTTTAATTCCTTTCAGATGGTGCGTGCGCGATCGGATTTTGGCGGTGGTTTCCTGAAGATCAAATAGTGTGCGTCCGCACGACGGGCACGAAATGTATTCGGTTTTTGAAATTCTTGTTCGGGTGGCCTGCAAAATTCCGAAAACGGTGAGATTTCTTCGCTGTAGCGGAATGTTCGGAGCAGTGATCCAAACGCCGTCACCGAGTCCGTCCAGTAAAAGTCCACCAACATCGGTAGCGCTCCAGAGCATAAAATCTTCTTCGTCGCTGAGATCGTAATGCTTTGCGATAATCACCGGCAAACTGCATCCGGCGTTGATGAGTTTAAAGAACGCTGCCCGTTGCTCGCTAAGGGAGTGTGGGTTATAGGTTTCCAGAATCAGTACAACATCATCCACACCCGAAAGACGGGATAGATTATCTTCTGTCAGATCAGTAATTGAAATTCTAATAAATGCCGTTGAATCAATGGAACCGTGATGTTGGCTCCATTCTCCAAAAGTCATCACCGGAAATCTGCGATCTCTGGATTTCTCGAGCTGCCAGGTTTCTAAATCGTGCAGCACCGACAACGTTCCCGGAATTTCGAATTCCAGTGGATTGCTTCCCGCATATACGTAATCGCAGGCATTGTCGGCAATATTCCATTTGTCCAGTTGAACGGAATAATTGTATCCGCAGGGAAAAAGTGAAGCGGGCGTTATTTTTTCGCGGTGACTCAGATCATGAATTACACGCGGAACATTTCGTTCGCCGAAATCCAGAATTTCGCGTGTTTTTCTGCGCGTATAGCTGAAAGGATCGATGGCAACCGGCACTTCTTCAATAGGATTGCCCTGGCGGTTGGAGTATCGGTTTACGAGTTTCTGCGCTACCGGAATTTCTGCTTCGGGTTCTTCGGTCAGTGAAACGCGAACGGTATCGCCCAGACCATCTTCGAGCAAAAGGCCAATTCCCACGGCAGATTTAATTCTTCCATCTTCACCGTCGCCGGCTTCTGTCACACCCAGATGAAGCGGGTAATTCATGTCCTCTTTCATCATGTGGTTCACCAGAAGTCGGTAAGCCTGAACCATTACCTGTGGATTGCTGGCTTTCATCGACAACACGATGTCGTGGTAATCCATTTCGCGACAAATGCGCAAAAACTCCATCGCCGATTCCACCATGCCGAGCGGAGTATCGCCGTAGCGACTCATAATTCTGTCCGACAGCGAGCCGTGGTTCGTTCCGATGCGCATGGCCGTGCCTTCTTCTTTACAAATGGTCACCAACGGAGCAAATCGTTCACGGATTCGGTTTATTTCAATCTGATAGGAGTCATCGGAATATTCGAGGCTTTCAAATTTTTTCTTGTCGGCGTAGTTGCCGGGATTCACCCGCACTTTTTCGACGATGCGCGCTGCCAGCTCCGCGGCGTTTGGTGTAAAGTGAATGTCGGCCACCAACGGAACATCGTAACCCATTTCATTCAACCGGCTTTTGATATGGGCCAGATTGGCCGCTTCTTTTTTGCTCGGGGCCGTAATTCTCACCAGCTCGCATCCGGCTTCGATCATCCGCACCGATTGAGCCACGGTTTTTTCGGTATCCATAGTGTCGGTGGTGGTCATCGATTGCACGCGGATCGGGTGATCACCTCCAATGGCGATGCTTCCTACACGTACTTCACGGGTGCGGAATCGTTCATGGGAAAAAAGGTTCGAACAG
>CALDPJ010000023.1 GCA_937911795.1 uncultured Flavobacteriales bacterium
TCTCAGCAACGGCAAATGGCCAGTTAGCGCAATTATTCGTGTACCAATCGGCGCGTACGGAAGCGGAGGTCCTTACCACTCTTCAAGCGTAGAGTCGGTTTTGACCAACATCCGGGGAATCAAAATCGCCTACCCAAGCAACGGCGCCGATTTAAAAGGACTCATAAAATCAGCATTTTACGACCCAAATCCTATAGTGATGCTCGAACACAAAGGTTTGTACTGGAGCAAAATTGCCGGCACCGAAGATGCGAAATGTATCGAGCCCGATGAAGATTATGTCATTCCGTTCGGTAAAGGTCGACAAGTGCTGGCCGCATCCGAAGAAGCAATCACTTCAGGAGATTCTGCAGTGATCATCACCTATGGAATGGGCGTTTACTGGAGCAAAACAGCCGCGAAGCAATTCGAAGGAAAAATTGAAATTATTGATCTCCGGACACTCGCTCCGTGGGACGAGGAAATGGTTTATGCAGCGGCCAGAAAGCACGGCAAATGTCTGGTTGTTACAGAAGAACCTGTTGACAATGGATTTTCTCAAAGCATCGCATCGCGCATTCAACAACACTGTTTTCAACAACTCGATGCTCCGGTGATGGTGATCGGTTCGGCAAATATGCCGGCCATTCCGCTCAACACTACACTGGAACAAACCATGATTCCGAATGCCGATAAAGTCGCGGCAAAAATCTCTGAATTAATGCAGCATTGATGGTTCGTTAAAAAACCTTTTTTATCACTGCACATCGCGAAGTCCTGCATGGCATAAGCCTGACAGAAATCGTATTTTTGCACCAAATTTAAGACATGTCCCGATTTCATTCCCTCAAGATAAAAGATGTAAGACGCGAAACACCTGAAGCTGTTTCCGTTGAGTTCGAAGTGCCTGCCGAGCTGAAAGAAACATTCCGCTTTAAACAAGGTCAATACCTCACTTTTAAGCTCAATGTAAACGGCGAAGAATTGCGTCGCTCCTACTCCATTTGCACCAGTCCGCTGGAAGGTACTTTACGTATTGCGGTTAAAGAAATTGACCAGGGACGGGTTTCGGGGTATTTCAACAAACAAACCCAGATCGGGCAAACGGTAGAAGTGATGCCCCCGATGGGAAATTTCAATACCGCTCTCAGCGCCTCGAACCGAAAATCGTATGTTGCTTTTACTGCCGGTAGCGGAATTACTCCGGTGATGTCTATCCTGAAATCGGTACTCGAAGCCGAACCCAGCAGTAATTTCACCTTGTTTTATGGAAACCGCGAACCACAATCCGTAATTTTCAAAGAAGAGCTCGAACAATTGCAGGCGCGCTACTCCGACCGGTTTAAACTGCATTTTTTATACACGCGGCAAAAGGGTTCCGATCCGTTGTTCGAAGGTCGGATCAGCCGGGATAAAATCGAAGAGATTGCCCGTCAATATCCCCAGGTGCTACAGGGTGATGAGTATTTCCTTTGCGGGCCACAGGAAATGATTGAAACGGCTTCCGAACTTCTTCAGAACAAAAATATTCCGAAGGAAAATATTCATTTTGAATTGTTCACCACTGCCGTTCCGACAGAAGCATCTGTTGCCGAAGCCGAATCGGTTGATCCAAACACCGGTGGAGATTCTAAGGTGCTTGTGATTCTGGATGGTGAAGAAACCGAAATCATCGTCGAAGCCGGAACCACCATTCTCGATGCGGCGATTGATGCCGGCCTGGATGTTCCTTACGCCTGCACCGGAGGTTCATGCTGCACCTGCCGCGCCAAGACCATCGAAGGATCGGTTGAAATGGAAGTAAATTACGCACTCACCGATCAGGAAGTTAAAGACGGCTATATCCTCACCTGCCAGTCGCACCCGCAAACACCGCGGATGATTGTGGATTACGACGCTTCGTAGTACCATTCCGCAAACCTTCCCGTTTAAAATTATGATTTTCCGGCACGAAAGTGTAAAACGGATTCAGTAACTTGTACTGTAATGCGCGATTTCCTCCTTGAACACATAGCGGTTTATGGAAATTTCGCAATGCATTTAAATTTAACATTCATGATACGACTGATTATCGTTTTCGTCTTCACGTCTATTAGCCTGAATTCGTGTGCGCAGGAAAATGCGCAGGCTACAAAAGATACCAAAACTCAAAAAGACGTTCAGGATACTTCTCAATGGAATCTTTCCGATGACGAATGGAAGGCGCGACTTTCTGAAGAGACATTTGAAGTTTTGTGCGGTGGCGCAACAGAACCACCGTTTTCAGGGAAATACTGGGATTTAAAAGACGATGGTATTTACCGTTGCGCCGGATGCGGACTTGAATTGTTCGACTCCGAAACCAAATATGAATCGGGTTCCGGATGGCCGAGTTTTTATGAACCAATTCAGAACATCAATGTTATTGAAAAACCCGACAATTCTATGGGCATGTCTCGTACCGAATTGATTTGCGCCCGATGCAAAGGGCACCTCGGTCATATTTTCAACGACGGACCAAAACCAACCGGTTTGCGCTATTGTATCAACTCCGCTGCTTTGGATTTTGAACCGGCTGATGAAAAATAAGGCGCATCTCAATCCGGGATATTTTCGGGCTTCAACAGGTTTCGTATTTCTGGTGTTGTGGATGACAGGGTTAACTGTTTCGGCCCAGGAAGATTTCCGTTTTCAGATCGTCGATAGTCAGACCCACCAAAATCTCGATAGTGTTTATGTCGTGGTTCAGCATTTAAACCGAAAGTACCAAAGCGATCGTTTTGGAAGGATCATTCTTCACGGCAATCTCACCGCGGGCGACACGATCATGGTCACCCGAAAAAATTATGCTCCACGCGTTATGGCCATTCCACAATCGGGAGACAATTTTATCAGACTCGACCGGCTACCCGTAGAACTGCGCGATGTAGAGGTAGTAGCCTACACGCAGGAAACGCGGCGCTTCGAATCGCCGCAAACCATCAGCACGATTCACGCAGAAGATTTTGAAAGAAACTCAGCAGCCTCCATTCAACCAACATTGAATACCATTCCCGGCGTAATGATGGAATCGCGCGGAGACGGTGGCTCCAGGCGACTTTCGATCCGCGGAAGCCTCATGCGCTCGCCGTTCGGAGTACGAAATATTAAAATTTACTGGAACGAATTTCCGCTGACCATTGCCGATGGGTCCACCGCGTTGGAGCTCATCGCCGTCCAGTCGACGCTATTCGCCGAGCGCATCACTTGCACGTACTGGCCCGGATACATCGTCCTATACGCCAACCAGAACTCGCCGTCGTGGTACCATGCGGCGATCTTGGAACCGGTGGATGCACTTAGCTGCGTCGCATTGGGATCGACGTGCAGCGTGTGGCCCGAACCACTCTCGTTCACCCAAAATCGGTAAATCGTAACTCGCCGCAGGGGGTCGTCTCCCGGCACAACTGCAAGCATGCAATCGTAGTTGTCAGCTTCGTACATCTTGCACACAAGTCCCGGTGCGACCGTGGATGTCAAAGGCTGACCCGAAACCAGGATTGGACTCGATTGCGGCAGCAATGCGTCACCGGCCATTCCGACCGAAACGCGCACTTCATTGACGAACTGAGAGCGGTCCTGGCGAATCCATGCTGTCACGCTGCGAGAGTTGTAGTCGTCCCACGCAACGGCAACCCGCGCCGCGCTCTGCACCGGCTGGCTCGTGCTGCAACTAAGAAAACCCGTGCTGTTGGTACACTCTTCCAGGGCCTCATCGATCTCATTCTGAAAGCCGTTGACGCTGCGACGAACCCGTACCGACTGAATCCCGTCGCGACCCGGCTCCGCCTTGGAGTAGAAGACGCGATTAACTGACGGTTGCTCGCGCCACACTGCTGGAGTGAACACCGACAAAGCGTCCTCGTTCGGCTGATCTAGCCGATTGAAAGAAGGTGCAACGAAATTCTCCAGCCAGTACAGGCCGAACGTGTCCTTGCTCACTGAGGTCCACCTGGGTGTTCCAGCCAAGTTGCCCATCCCGACCGCCGAGTTGGCGACGGGGAGCCAGGTGTACGCCAATTCATTGCTCAGCGTACCGTTCTCGACCAGGCGTGCGTATCCCGCCGTCTGGCGCTCACCGATAACCTGTCTGGTACACTCGATGTCAGCATGGAAGACGTCACGACCCTTTACTGTGTTTTGATATACTTCGTGCATGATCGCATCATCCAGGTGGCCCAATCCAAAGGGGTGGCCGAATTCATGGGTCATCAGGGTCTGCAGGTCAAACTCTCGAGGAGATTTGGCACTTGCCGGCTCAAACACGCACTCCACTTGACCATCCTTTAAACGCGCCACGCGTATCATGAACTGCTGGGCGACCCCGTTTTCGTCCTTGCACTTGCCCCACGTCGCAGCGCACCCATACAAGTCCTCGTCCCAACCGACGACAAGCGAGTAGTCAATGCCCTGAGCTTGGCACTCGGCCTGGGTCTCCGGCAAGTCGGTGAGCGAAGACGTGCCTCGATACCGGTAGGCTCGGGCGTTGGTCTGCTCGGCCCACACGTCGGCGCCTGCGATGATGGCGCGCTTCGCGTGTTCCGTGTTGAGCGGGTTTTCCTGCCACGCGCCTTCTTGAAAGTCGTGGGTAAGAAGGGTCTGCAGCGAGTTCACGTTGATTCGATAGTCGCGCCGTGCGCCCGATAGCTCATATGTGCCGTTCGAGAGCTCGCATGCTACGGAGGACTGCGCCGTGGCCCAGTTGGGTGAGGCGACAAGCGTCGCGAGCGTAGCGGTGGTGAGTATTGGTCGCCTTCTCATTCTTGTCGCGTACCCGGAGCACGGACCGCTCGGCAATGACAAGCTATGACATCATCCGGCTGGCGCCTGCTCCAGCAAGAATTCCCACACGGCGCGCACGCGCGGTACGCGGCGCAGTGAGCGGTGCGTGACCAAGAGGAACTCGTCATGGGGCCAGTTGTCAAGGCTCACTCGCAAAGCCTTGCTCAGCTTCAGGGCAACACTTTCCTACAAGCCAGGGGGTGTCTCCTCACTGCTTCTGGTAGCAGGTGACGCGGCCTTGCTGGTCTAGAATGCACACCTGAGTCATTGATACAGCGATCTGTTTCGGCATCTCGATCCCCAACGGGACTGTATCCGCGTGCGCGCCCCAACATCGCACCTGTTGTGTCTCACCCTCATCTCCCCCAAAGGCGCATCCGTCGCCGTTGACGTCTGCATCTAGTTGCGAATAGGTGCCCGACAACGGCGTCACCTCCACACCGCTCTGCTGGAAGCAAACAACGCCCGAGCTGCCGAGCGCAGCACTGAGGGCCCCTGCATCCGGCATAAGAACATCGGCTGGTGAGGCCATGATAGCCGCGCACACTCCGCCCGGGACCGCCACCACATCGAGGTAGTGTCCCTCACGCGGGAGCAACTCGTCGCCTTGCGGATTAAAACAACTGGCGTGGAAATCACGGGCGGCAAAGCACAAGGAACTCATTTCGGCACTGATCGGGCCCCCGCCGCTCGGTGGACTGTCGAAACCACCGTTTGCCGAGGAGAAAAAGCACTCCACGTGTGCACTATCGCTCGCGCACGCATTGAAGAAGCCGACAGACACGTGCTCGGCTGTTCCCGCGAACTCCATCTCTTCGTCACCGCACACCACGCGCCCCTCGCCCGTAACGGCGCACCAGTGATGAAACTCAACCAGATCGTGAC
>CALDPJ010000024.1 GCA_937911795.1 uncultured Flavobacteriales bacterium
ATCGCGCAGATAAATTTGCCATGGCGGCACTCAACACGGTGCAAGGGCATTGGCGTGGTTATCCCTTTGCGGTGTACGAGGAAATGGTGGGGTCAGGAAATAGTAGACAAGTATACACCTATGCAGTTTTTGAAAATGTTCGGTTTAACTACGATTTCAAAATTGGAAAAGATCATATTTTTAGTAACACAGGAAAGATGTTGGGTTTAAAAGGAATTGAATTTGGAGATGCAGAGTTTGATAAGAAATTCTCAGTTAAAGCAAGTGACGAGGATAAATTCAGGGCCTTCTTCAATAACCAATTGCAAGAAGAGTTGAAAACGATTAAAAGCGATCTTGCTTCATCAATTCGTGTAGATAATGGTGTGATGTCCTATTATAATTACGGACCATTGCTGAAGGAAGAGAAATTCCGGGGCTTTGAGCGGGTTGTTCAGTTTATGATGAAACTTATAGAAGAAAGCGAAAAGAATAGATAGCGTTTCGAATAAAGCCAGTTTTTTACTCATCTCCCTCAGAGTCACCTGAAAGGGGCTCTGAAGATTTATCTTGATCTGAATGATATATTGTCTACTTCGGTCATGGCAGAATATAAATTCAAAATCAGTACACTAGTTATTTTTTTGCCACAAGGTCTCAAAATCACAAAGGATTTGAATGGTTGTCTAAGGATGCTTCGTGTCTTGGCGTCTTAGTGGCCAGGATTTATCTTTATTTGAAAGAAATATTGTCTGCTCGGTAACCTCAGAGTCCTCTGCGAGTGAATTCTGAGGAAAGTAAAATCTCACACACTTTTTTAGTTTCCGGTAAATGGCGGATTGCGTATTTTGGTATAGCTCAGAGTCCGCTGCCTGACTGGTAGTTCTGCGGGTCATTCTGGGAGAGAAAAGGCCATTCATTAAAAGCCTATGATAAACGTAAACGTGCACAACGAAACCGATCAACTGGATCTGGTGATTCTGGGTATTGGAATTGACCAGGGAATAATAGAAAGATCCATAAATCCGAAAGCCAATAAGCACCTGGAAGAGGGAACGTATCCGCTGGAAGAAGACATCATCTCCGAAATAGCAGAATTTGAACACCTTCTGTTGCGAAATGGTGTTAAAATATTACGGCCTCAGAATATTAAGGAGAAGGTGCAGATTTTTTCAAGAGATATCGGGTTTGTGATCGGCAACAAGTTTTTTGTAAGTAGAATGAGTGATAAAAGAGGGCAGGAGGAAGTAGATGGAATTGAATACATATTGAATTGGATTCCTCCCGATCGCAAAATCAAAATTGAACAGGTTCCTGCTGAAGTCTCTGTGGAAGGAGGAGATATCATGCTTTTTGGCGACAAGGTATTTGTCGGAAAAAGCTTGCGGACCAACGACGCTGCTTTTGAATATTTGAAAACATTTGAAAAGCAACTGAATAAAACGTTTGTTCAGGTGGAAGTCAACGCCAGCGAAAATGCAGAAGAAAACATCTTACACCTGGATTGTGCATTTCAACCGATCGGTGAAAATTCGGCCATCATCTATGAAAACGGCATTAAAAATATTGACGAATTTAAAAATGAACTGGGTGAGATTAATTTGATCTCCGTTTCGAAGAAACAGGCATACCGGATGTTTCCGAATGTCTTTTCCATTTCTCCGACATTGATCGTCATCGAAAAACATTTCCTGGAGCTGAAGGAGGAATTGCTTGCCTTAAATCGCGCCGGACTTGAAAATTTTAAAATCCTGGAAGTGAATTATGCCGAAACGTCTAAATTAAGTGGTTTGTTGAGGTGTTCAACGTTGCCATTGATCAGAAAGAAAATTTGAATGAAAGGCGTCTTCGTGAAGATTTTTGCCACCAAATCTCAAAGGCACAAAGGGTTTTTTACTATGAATACACTTCGCGCCTAGGCGTCTTTGTGGCTAGAGAATTTCTCTCCAATATCAACCTTCACTTTTCCGCGTCGGCACATAAGTATACCGGATTTGAGGAACCGGTCGTCGCGGCGGACGAGTAGCACGGGGTAGGATCACCGGATGCCGTGCAACATTCGGATGTTCTTTTCTCAACCGCTCCAGGGCCAATCGTTTTTGTTCGTTGATTTCGTCGATCTGCCATTGGTACATCTTCCGCTGTGGACCTTCCTTGCGGTAGAGCCATGCCAGGGCAACACCCGAAACAGCTCCCCAGAGATGACCTTCCCAGCTAACGCGCTCTTGCAACGGGAAAATCCCCCAGACCATACTGCCGTATAAAAAGGCTACCATCAGCGAAATGGCAATCATGCGGTTGTCGCGCCTGAAAATTCCGCTGAAAAAAAGGAAGGCGGCCAGTCCGTATATTACACCGCTGGCACCAATGTGAAAATTCTGGCGGGCGGAAATCCAGATCCATACTCCGCTGAAGAGATAAATAAACACCACCGTGCGGATGGCGACGGTCGGGTAAAAGAAAAACAGGGTGAAAAGCAACACGAGCAGCGGAACAGAATTGTTGAACAGGTGCTCGAGCGAACCGTGGATCAAAGGATAAAAAAGAATTCCCTTTAAGCCGCTAAGATCGCGCGGGTAAACACCAAAACGGCTGAGGTGCAAATCGAATTCGCGGTCGACGAAAAATATGAGCGCAATGACCATCACCGATACCAGGCCGATCAGAAAACTTCCGATCATCTTGTTTTTGTGATGTTTATCCACTTTGCTTGTTGTTAAATAATGTTAAGGAAATTACGGCTGCATTTGCTTTTGTTGTAATTTCCTGCTCTGAATCAACCCACCATGAAACTTCGTATTCTATTATCAACCGTAATCTTACTGGCCGCCAGTGTTGCTGCTTCGGCTGCCAACAACGAAACCAACGATCCCAAAAAGGCAAAATACAAATATATCAGCTCGGGAAGTAGTCTCGGTTTTTCGTTTTTTCCGTTTCTCGGGATAGAGAAACTACCTGTAGATTCTGCGGCCATTCAGGAAGTACAACCGTATTTCCCGCCGAAACAACAGATCGATTCGCTTATTTCATCCCCCGTTGTTTTTTGATTGTTTCGTAGGCATCCTGCACCTTCTGGAATTTTTCAGTAGCAGCTTTTTTAAATGTATCGCCGAGGTGGTTTAATTTATCCGGGTGATATTTCACAGCCATCTTACGGTATGCTTTTTTCACCTCAGCATCACTGGCATTTTCATCAATTTCGAGAATTTTATAGGCCGCATTCGTGTCTTTGTAAAACATAGCACGAATCGACTGAAAGTCGCTCAGATTGATGCCCAGATATCCGGAAATCTGTTCGATGGTTCGCGCTTCGGTTTCTGTTACTGCTCCATCCGCCCTTGCGATTCCAAATAAATAGTGGAGCAATTGAAGCCGCAGCGGATGCTCCATGTTGTAGCGGATCTGGGCACAAACTTCCCGCAATTGAATTTCCTTTTGCAATATTTCTTTCAAAATGGGTAACACCCGCTGCACTTCATGCGCCGGAAACTGCTGGCTCAGAAACTGTTTTACATAATCCAGTTCTGATTTCATGACTTTGCCATCGGCCTTCATCACCGCAGCAGAAAGCACGAGCAAACTCATCGTGAAATCGGTGGCAGTGGTGTGGTGACGGTATGTTTTTCTGCTGAATTCAGGACCGGCTTTCTGAATCTGCACGCTGGTTTCGTCTACCATTGTGCCGATCGCAAAGCCGAGCAAAGCACCGATGGGACCACCCAGTGCCCAACCCAATCCTCCGCCAATCCATTTTGCAAATTTTGCCATAGTCTTTTTCTTGTTGAGTGCTTACCAGCTTCCGCCAGCGCCACCGCCGCCAAAACCGCCGCCGCCGAAACCTCCGAAGCCTCCGCCGCCACCTCCGAAGCCGCCTCCCCCGAAACTTCCGCTGCCGGAGCTGAAATTCCCGAACATCCCGCCGTGCGAGTTGCGCGAGGATAAAATGAGCATCAACGCTGTCCAGAAAGCAACGTCGTTAACGCGGGCGTATTTCATGGCGCTGCCCATAGGACCGATCACCACGAAGAGAAGAATCAAAATACCGAAAATGATGACGACCGCAATCGGGTCGTCTCCTTTTGCGGCTCCGTAATCTGCTGCGTTTATTTCCCCTTTCGCCAGTTGCATCAGCACAGTGGTGGCTGCATTGATGCCGCCATAATAATCTTCGTTTCGGAAGTTCGGCAGCAATTCCTGATCTACAATCCGTCGCGCAATCGCATCCGGAATGGCGCCTTCCAGTCCATAACCCACGGCAATAAATGTCTTTCGTGCCTTGGGACTCACCAGCAAAACGGCGCCGTTGTCGAATTCCTTTTGACCCACGCCCCATGCATGCCCAATATTGGTCGCATATTCCATGGGTTCCAGATCGCAAAGTTCATCGGTGACAACAACGACAATCTGGTTGGAGGTTTCCTTATTGAAAGCAACCAGCTGCGCTTCGAGCTGAGCAATTTCGGCTTTGGACAGTATAGAAGTGTAATCGTTTACCAGCCGGTTGGAGGTTTTCGGCAGGCAATCATTTTGCGCCTGAAGATGACCAATTGCAGTAAAGGCAAATAAAAACGTAATTGAATAGAGTAGGTATTTCATATCAGCTTTTTCCGAATGAAATATCATCCTCGAGTTCATTTTTATCGTCTTTCTGAGAGTAAGGGAAATGCGCACCCAGTTGTTCTCCGGCCATGTGTAAACCTGCTACCAGACCATCGGCATACTTATCTTCCTTGAAGTGTTGGATCATCGTGTCGCGAACCTCATCCCAGAAACCAGCTGGAACTACTTTGTTGATGCCCGCATCTCCGAGAATTGCCAGTTGGTGATCCTGAACTGCGAGGTAAAAAAGCACTCCGTTGCGCTGTTTGGTTTTGTGCATCTCCAGCTGGTCGAAAATATAGGCAGCGTGATCCAATACATCTTCGCGGCAATGGTTTTCGAGATGAACACGGATTTCGCCCGAGGTGTTCTGCTCGGCCGCTTTAATGGCGTTCACCACTTTCTTTTTTTCTTCTGCTGACAGGAAATTTTTGATGTCCATCATAGTTAATCAAAGCTTACTTCGGGTGCATTTTCGGTTCCTTCTTTGGCTTCGAAAAATCCTTTCTTTTCGAAATCAAACCACGATGCGTACAGCACGCGCGGAAACTGCCGGATATAGGTGTTGTAGGTTCCTACCGACTCGTTGAAACGGTTTCGGGCTACGGTGATTCTGTTTTCGGTTCCTTCGAGCTGGGCCT
>CALDPJ010000025.1 GCA_937911795.1 uncultured Flavobacteriales bacterium
TTCATTTTATTGTCAGTATTATTTATTTTCCAATCGGACTATTGTCGAAATCCAAGTTTCCCTATTTGAGGGGCCTTGAATTTCGTGCCGTGTTGTCTAAAGATTTTTTGTTTTTACCATTTGTGCCATCAATTCAGCCTCTGTAACAACCTTGTCATTGGCATAGGCCTTGCCGCTCATGTGGACAATACCTCGGCGGATGGGAGACATAAGCTCCAGTTTAAAGATCAAAGTGTCTCCCGGAAGCACCTGTTGTTTAAATTTGACATTGTTTATCTTCATAAAAAATGTGAGATAGTTTTCTGGGTCTGGCACGGTACTTAAAGCCAAAATCCCACCTGTTTGCGCCATGGCCTCCACTATTAGAACCCCTGGCATTACTGGGGCTCCAGGAAAATGGCCGACGAAAAAAGGCTCATTCATGGTAACGTTTTTAAGACCCATTACATAGTCATCTCCCAATTCCATGATCTTGTCCACCCACTTAGGATCGCCATTCAAGCCACCCAAAGCAGAACCTTGAACTACAGGAATGTTGTCGCCATCGAAATCGTAGAAGCTTAATAGATCTCTGATCTCCATCTCAACAAGCTCAAGAAGTTCAGGATCATCTACCAAGTCAACTTTGTTCATGAATACTACTAGGGCAGGAACACCTACCTGACGAGCCAACAATATGTGCTCTCTTGTTTGAGGCATAGGGCCGTCAGTCGCAGCTACCACCAAGATAGCACCGTCCATTTGAGCAGCACCTGTTACCATGTTCTTTACATAGTCGGCGTGACCAGGACAGTCTACGTGTGCATAGTGTCTCTTTTCTGTAGTATACTCTACGTGTGAAGTATTGATGGTGATACCTCTTTCTTTTTCTTCCGGCGCATTGTCGATAGAGTCAAAGCTGCGCGTTTCAGAAAGACCAAGACCAGCCAATACAGTAGTAATTGCAGCTGTCAATGTGGTTTTTCCATGATCCACGTGACCGATAGTACCGATATTCACGTGGGGTTTGGAACGATCATAAGTTTCTTTAGCCATAGTTCCTCAGTTGTTTAATTGTTCGTGTATTTGTTGTTATCTAAAGTTAATAGTTCCTATTCAAGAGCCAATGAGGGGAATTGAACCCCTGACCTCTTCCTTACCAAGGAAGCGCTCTACCCCTGAGCTACATCGGCTTTTCAATGAGCGGGAGACGAGATTCGAACTCGCGACCCTCAGCTTGGAAGGCTGATGCTCTACCAACTGAGCTACTCCCGCTAATAAACTTTGACTCACGTCAAAGCTTCAATATAAAAAGACCGTGTGGGGAGAGCAGGATTCGAACCTGCGAAGTCGAAGACAACAGATTTACAGTCTGCCCCAGTTGGCCGCTTTGGTATCTCCCCTCGTTTTTTCAATGCTTCAATGAGCCGGCAGAGGGACTCGAACCCACGACCTGCTGATTACAAATCAGCTGCTCTAGCCAACTGAGCTATGCCGGCATTAAAGCCTATTAAAGTATTTTCAAGAACGCTACAAACAAAAAATGCAGACCTCTCCTTAAAAAGGTCTGCAAATGTATGAAAGATTTAGCGCTACACAAAAAATATCTAAGAGTATTTTTATCTATAGCTGCTGATGGTTTAAAAAAAGTGTTGTTTTAGTGTTTGAAGCGGGATTCAGGAGGCCAGTCTGACCTTTCTTTTGCCTTTTGATTTCATCAATTGTCGACGAAGCGCTTCGACAGATTCGTCAATTCCTTCTTCAAAAGACTTGCATTGCCGTTTGGCGAATAATTCCTTTCCCGGAATATGAATCCGGATTTCAGAAACTTTGTTCTTGGTGTCTTCAGATTTTTCGAGTTTCAAAATAACCTCTCCTGTAATGATGTGATCGAAAAACTGCTCTAACTTGTCAACTTTTTCCTGTACAAATGAAATGAGTTTCTGATCAGCTTTGAATTGAATGGAATGAACATTTAATTGCATGTCGATAAGATTTTTGAGTTTATAATTTATCCCTTTGGATGCGCCTTTTTATGCACATCCTTTAATTGAGCAATCGAATTGTGTGTGTAAAGTTGAGTCGCGGCAAGACTCGAGTGTCCCAGAAGTTCCTTGATAGCACCGAGGTCTGCTCCTTTATTCAACATATGGGTGGCGAAGGTGTGTCTCAAGACATGTGGACTTTTCTTCTTCAGCGTAGTAACAAGACCAAGGTAGCGATTCACGATTCTATAAACAAGTTTTTCGTACAATTTAACACCGTCTGATTTTACGATTAAGAAGTCGTTTTGGTTCGCAAAATTCTGCTCTGTTTTTAACGCGACGTAGTCTTTTAGTATTTCACCCAAAACCGGACTAATCGGAATGATACGCTCCTTGTTTCTTTTGCCCAGCACCTTAATCTGGTTTTGCTCCAAATCCACATTTGAAGTGCGGAGGTTGATCAGTTCCGACAGTCGGATACCCGTATTGTACAGCAGTTCGATAATCAATCCATCACGCTGTCCTTCGAAATCGGATTCGAACATATCCGGCGAAAAAAGTGCGTCCATACTTTTTTCTTCAACAAATACCGGAAGTCTTTTTCCGCCTTTCGGGGCCACCACCTTAATCATAGGATTGGCGGAAATAACAGCACTGCGCTTGAGAAATTTAAAATAGGCCTTAAGACAGGAAATTTTTCTGTTGACGGTGTGATTGCTCAGCCCCTGTTCAATCAGCCAGACAATCCAGGAACGGATGTGAATGTGACCAATTTGATCGGGTTTAACGATTTCATATTGGTCGGAGCAATAGTTCAGAAATTGTTTCAGATCATTCCGGTAGGCCTGCACCGTATGAACGGAATACCGCTTTTCGTACTGGATGTATTCGATGAACGATTTTTCAGGCATAAAAAAAGGGGATGAAAACCAATGTTTCCATCCCCCGAATATGGGAAGAATATTTTTAAATTCCGGATTATTCGCTTTCGCGACGCATTTTACCTGTGTAACGCGCTTTCAATAATTGCTTTCGTTCCTCCACCGACTTTTTGGTGAAGTGCTGACGCGCACGCAACTGGCGCATGGTGCCGGTACGTTCAAATTTCTTTTTAAAACGTTTGAGAGCACGCTCAATATTTTCTCCTTCTTTAACAGGAATGATCAACATGTGACTTTCTTTTTTAATTGGCCTGCAAATGTACAAACTTATTCGTCTATTCCAAGAGCAAATATCACTTTTTAATATTTCACAAGACTATGAACTGCAGCCTGATTTTTAGAAAGCTTCTCCTGCCCTTTCAGAAATCCGAGTTCCACCAAAAATGAATAGGCCGCTACCTTTCCGCCCTGCTTTTTCACGAGACCGGCCGCGGCACCGGCTGTTCCACCGGTGGCAAGCAGGTCATCGTGTATCAGTACGCGCATATTTTTTTTAACCGCATCGCTGTGCATCTCGACCACCGCACTACCATACTCTAAATCATAAGAATGGGAAACCGTGTGGAACGGCAGTTTGCCCTGTTTACGTACCGGAATAAATGGAACATCCAATGCCATTGCCAGCGGAAATCCGAAAAAGAAACCGCGGCTTTCTACACCGGCTACAGCGTCTACGCCAAGTGACCTGTATTCGTCGGCCATAAATTGAACAATGTCCGAACACAATTGAGCATCGAGCAGAATGGGTGTAATGTCCTTAAAAATGATTCCTTCTTTGGGGAAATCGCGCACATCGCGAATGGCTTTGCGAATGCGCTCTTCAAGTTTAGTCATGAATGACGAGGTAGGGTTTTATCCGGTTATAAATCGAATCGTTCATCAAATGCGAGCGGCGAATATCTTCAATTTTTTGATAGGCTCCATGAGATTCTCTCATCCGGATAATTGAATTGGCCAGGCTATAGGGGAAATACGGATGCTTTCTCAGCTCATCGAGAGTGATCTGGTTCAGATTAATTTTTTTGACCAGCCCAGGATCAAGTGTAAAGTGCGGAGCAATTTTATCCAGATGTTCGGCATCAAGATTATAAATCTCCAGGAGTTGTTCCATATTTAGATAGCCACCCAACGCCTCCCGATGTTCTACAATCTTCCGCGCAAAATAAGATCCTATTCCAAAAATTTGTTTCAGATCGTTCGTGTCGGCAGTATTTAGCTCAACAATGATATTGCGCTTATACGAATTCGAAGATTTCCGAGCTGACGTATCTCTATCACGGCTGTATGCTTCCTTATAGAATGAGGTTGCTTCCGGTTTGTTTGCCGGAATTTTGATAAAGGGTTCTACTTGCTGAAAATCGCCTTCGCTCAATGAATAAATGCGGGACAAATCAGATGGCCTCTTGAACTGTCCACCACTTTCACGATAACGAACAATGTTTGCCGCAACTTTAGCAGGAAGTCCCAGAATCTCAAACGAGTCTTTAGAAAGAGTATTCGGATCAAAGTGAAATAGATTCCAGGATCGATCTGTTTCGGATATCACTGTTTCTCCTTCCCCCAAATCCAGAGCAGCCAATTCGCGGGATTCGTAATACGCGGCAACGGCTTTCTCGAATGCAACATCATCTTCGACCGAGACCGGCATACGCGAATAGATGTACAACCCGGCAATCCAGCAAAGAATGATCAGACTCAACACGAGAATTCCTTTCTTTTCGCTGGGAAAATACTCGAAGTAATCGCGAATGAATTTTTTGTAATTCATGGTAAGTCATTCTCATAGAAACCTGCGAATTTCTCCGGACTTGATTCGCTTCATGTAATCCACCAGATCGAGACGCACTTCTCCAACCAGAATCAATAATCCAAATATATTCGGAAACGCCATTCCCAAAATCATCAGGTCAGAAAAATCGAGCACCGCACCGAGACTGGTAGAAGCCCCTATTACGATAAATATCAGGAAAATAAATTTATAAATGTTGCACTTGAGCTTGCTGTGACCGAACAGATAAGACCAGGCTTTCAGTCCGTAGTAGGACCATGAAACCATCGTACTGAATGCAAATAACAAAATGGCCAGAAGCAATACCCAATCGAACCATCCGAAAATACTGCTGAATGCTGCAGAGGTCAGCTGCGATCCCTCAAGTCCCTGATTATCCATGGCATAACCTGTAAATATCAGAACAAGAGCAGTCATTGTACAAACCACAACGGTGTCGATAAATGGCTCAAGCAGCGCAACGATTCCTTCACTTATTGGTTCGTCGGTTTTAGAGGCCGAGTGTGCGATAGAGGCCGATCCTACTCCGGCTTCATTCGAAAAAGCAGCCCGTTGAAATCCGACAATTAATACGCCGATAAATCCTCCCTTCAGTGCATCGGAGGTGAAAGCACCATTGAAAATGAGTCCGAATGCTTCTGCCGTATGAGAGATATTGAAGAAAATTATAATGAGGGCGACCGTCACATAAATGCCCACCATAAAAGGAACGATCTTATCCGTTACGCGGGCAATACTTTTAATTCCGCCGATGATTACAAGACCGACGAGAACAGCCATAATCAATCCGAATAAAGCGCGGTTCTCAAGGAAAAACGGAACCTTACCTGCCATCTGCGCCCAGGCCTGATTGGCCTGAAACATATTTCCTCCACCGAATGAACCTCCGATACACAAAACAGCAAATACCGCAGCCAGCACTTTACCCAAACCCGTCATTCCACGCAAAGCCAATGCCCGGCTGAGGTAGTACATTGGACCCCCACTCACTTCGCCATCACTGTTGATGAAACGATATTTCACCCCCAATGTACACTCGGTGAATTTACTGGCCATTCCGAGCAATCCGGCACAAATCATCCAGAAAGTTGCCCCCGGTCCTCCCAGCGAAATGGCAATTGCAACACCAGCTATATTTCCCAGACCAACAGTAGCCGAAAGAGCAGTTGTCAACGCCTGAAAATGCGAAACCTCTCCTTTGTTATTAGGATCGTCATACTTTCCCCGAAGCAGCTCAATTGCATGTCTGATTCCGCGGAAATTGATAAAGCGCATTTTAATCGTGAAAAAAATCGCGCCGAAAACAAGCCATACAACTATAAATGGTATGGGCTGTTCGCGAGGATCGCCGTTTGGATGCAACACCGGATTTCCATTGTTATCGCGCACCACCGGATCATACATACCGATAAACTCAAAGGGATCCCAGAAAAGAACCGAAGCAATTCCATTTACAATTGGAATAAAAGTGGAATTCAGATGTTCTTCTATCGATTTTCCATCAACAACTCCCGAGAGAATAATTTCATTTCCATCGCCATCTGTCACGGCAACATTAAACGGCCGATTTTCAGTCAGTCCATAACATTCTTCAGAATCCAGTGGAGTTTGTTTGTCATGCCATTTATATGTGAAAGGACCATCCCCTTCTTCTATAACAACCCGTGCTATTCCGTCATTAATTTCTTTGGTAGGATTGTTGACCTCCAGGCGAGCCTGAAATTGTGCCGTCGCATTTATAACCAGAAACAGAAATAAAGGAAGGAGAAGAAATTGCTTCATGAAAATTTATTTGGTTGCAGCAAAAATGCAAAAAATGATGGGTTAAACAATTTAATGCACATTCTGACACCAATAGACGATCGCACCGGTTTGAAACCAGTGGTTGACGTACGGTAGTTCAGTATTGGGAAATCAGGAAAGCAGGAAAGCAAGGACGAAAATCAGAAGTCCCAGACCGATTTCCGCTTTTTGAATTTGAAATATTCTTTATGCTCGAGCAGAAAAGCCATAGCCATGTAGATAATCAACGGCGAACCGAGCGTTAAAAACGAGGCGTAAATGAAGAATAACCGGATATCACTGGTGCGAATGCCCAGTTTATTGCCCCACCACGCACATACTCCAAAGGAGTTCTTCTCAAAAAAGGCTTTGATGTTATTAATCATTGGATACAGTTTTCAGGAGTTGGTTTCCGACGGCACAATTTAAACATTTCTTTTTATCGCAATACTGTGCCTTCAGCTCCAATAACGCCTGTGATCTGCCAGCGTTGCCTGCTATCAATTGAATTTCACCGAGTTTTTTTATGACAGAATTATTTTCCGCAGGCAGCAGTTCGGTGATTTGCAGTGCTTTTTCGAGGTGAACCGGACTATCGACGTGCTTGCTGTACGCAAATAAAAAAGGCACAACGGTATTGATCAGAATATTTTCACGAGACGATGCTCCAAGATTTTTATCGGTTTTTCTGAAACTTTTTTTGTCGAAGTGATGATGGTCACTCCAGTATCCGGAGGCGCTGACATTAAAATCTTCGAGCAACTTCTTTACATCAGGTTGATCTACAATTGAATGAAATAAGCCTTTCGACTGATGTAGCAGCACAGCAAACTGGGCAATTCGTACCGTCGGAAAATTAGGAGGCCGCATTCTTCCGAATTTCCAGCTCATTGGGTTCAGCGGAATCAGCCGGTGTTTCTTGCGAAGGAATGCGTATTCGTTCTGAAGCTTTTGTGGATGGTCATCCTGATACTGCGCATCGAGTAATCCCGCCTGTCCAAACAACAAGGCTTCGAGCATAAACAAACTGGGTTGATATTTTGAAATGAGCTGAACCGGAATACTGCGGGCAAGCATCTCCATCGGTGGAGAATTCGTTTTAAACCCAAAGTTCAGTGCCAGTTGCTCGAATAACGTTTGTTGCCAATCACCGGTATTTCTCTTCAACCGATTCAATACCTCCTGCGATTTCCTTTCGAGCCGTTCAATCAACAGGCGCTCCAGCCAGTTCGACACCAGCAACTCGTCCACTTCACGAATACTGTTCTCACACGGAATATATTGTTTGCTTTCTATAAACGAAGTATATAAATCGAGCTGCTTTCTCGAAATTCTACCGGCCAGTTCGAGAACCGGAATATCGTCTCCGGCGGAATCTTTACTTGATTCGGCGGCATAATATACCACGTGAAGAACTACATTTTTATACGCCTGATCGTGCTGGTGACCATGCCGTTCCCAGTCCTTTTCATGCACGTGAATTTCTACATTTCCGGCCCAGGTAGTATCGGCTATGATAACCTGTGCGTTAAAAAAATCCGGTCCAGAATGGTGATTGTGCTGACCGGCGTTGATCACCTGCACTGATTTGCCATCGGTGGTGGTTAGGTCGCGTTGATTGAACAGACCGTACTTCCAGATATGGTGTAAAAACTCCTCCTTCAACATACTGCCGGAATTATGAAGTTCCTCAGAGCACGTGATGCTCCTTCAGCAGTTGTTCCATTTCAAGTTGAACAGCTTCACATGCTGAAACGACTGCTTCTTCAAAATTAGCAGAATTATCGGCATAAATAACTGATCTCGATAAGTTAACAAGAAGTCCACAGTTTTTTGTCATGGCATTGCGCGCCACTTCCTTCAAATCGCCGCCCTGCGCACCGACTCCCGGAACGAGAAAAAAATGTTCAGGCGCAAGATCCCGAACCTTTCTGATGTGATCACCGGCAGTTGCTCCCACAACCAACATCATTTGTCCCGGATCTCCCCATTGAATTGCCGTCTGCACTACTTTCTGATACAATGGCATTCCCTGCCCGAGGGGTTGCATCTGAAAATCAGAACTTCCGGAATTGGACGTTACGGCCAACAGGATAACCCATTTATCTTTCCATTCCAAAAAGGGATTGACGGAGTCACTTCCCATATAAGGCGCCACCGTCACGGCGTCAGCGTGCAAGGTGTCGAAGAAGGCGCGGGCGTATTGAGCGGAGGTATTACCAATGTCACCGCGTTTAGCATCTGCAATCTTCAATATATTATCCGGCATGTATGCGAAAGTATCTTCGAGGGTCTTCCACCCGCGGGAGCCATACTTTTCATAAAATGCCGTGTTCGGTTTATAGGCAACGCAGTACTTTGAGGTAAGGTCGATGATAACTTTATTGAATTCGAGCACCGGGTTATCGTACTCCAGAAATTTTTTGGGAATCCGGTCGACATCGGTATCCAGGCCTACGCATAAAAAGCTGCGTTTCCGTTTAATTTCTGCAATGAGTGTTTGTCTGTTCATCCTCAACTTTGCGTTCCGGCTTTTAGTTTTTCTGCGTTCTCAGCCAGTTTGAGCGATTCAATTAATTCACCAACATCTCCGTTCAGCACGTCCGGAAGGTTGTACAAAGTGAGGTTGATGCGGTGATCCGTTACCCTTCCCTGGGGATAGTTGTAGGTGCGGATTTTTGCCGACCGGTCTCCGGAAGAAACCATTGTTTTCCGCAGTTCGGCATCGGCAGCGAGTTTCTTCTGAAGCTCCATTTCATATATTCTGGAACGCAGAACAGACAACGCTTTGTCGTAATTCTTGAGCTTCGACTTTTGATCTTGACACTGCGCCACAATTCCGGTGGGTAAGTGTGTCAAACGTATGGCCGAGTAGGTGGTATTTACGGATTGCCCGCCCGGACCGGAAGAACAATAAGAATCTACCCGCAAATCGGATTCCTTCACCTCCACGTCAAACTCCTCAGCCTCGGGAAGCACCATTACGGTTGCAGCCGAAGTATGCACCCGCCCTTGCGTTTCGGTTTGAGGTACGCGTTGGACACGGTGGACACCAGCTTCGTACTTGAGCGTTCCATACACTTCATTGCCGGATACATTGAAGATGATTTCTTTATATCCTCCGGAAGTTCCGTGATTGGCATCCACGAGTTCAATGGTCCAGCCCTTTTGATCGCAGTATCGGGTGTACATCCGGTAAAGATCACCCGCAAAAATACTGGCCTCGTCTCCACCGGTTCCCGCACGAATCTCCAGAATGGCATTTTTGGTATCGGTAGGATCTTTGGGGATAAGCAGCATTTTTACCTTCTCTTCCATCGCTTCCTGCTCCTGCTCCAGCTCTGACAATTCTGCCTTTGCCATTTCGCGGAATTCTTCATCCTTCTCTTCCTTCACAATTTGCCGCGAGGAATCGATATTATCAAGAATATTCTTATACTCAATATACGCTTCTTCTATTTCTTCGAGGCTTTTGTACTCCTTCGAAAACTGAGTATATTTTTTCTGATCTGAAATGACATCCGGATCCACGATGAGTTTGGCCACTTCGTTGCGGCGTTCAACAATAAAACCCAGTTTGTTTAATAACTCTCTGCTCATGGATCAACGGTAATTGAATGTTCCGTACTCGCTTTTAATGGTTACTTCGCGTTGGCTGCTTTTTTCAACCCGTCCGATAATCCGGGCATCAACGCCAAACGATTTTGAAATTTCGATCATTTTTGCGGCAGAAACTTCATCGGTATAAATTTCCATCCGGTGCCCCATGTTGAATACGGTATACATCTCCTGCCAATCGGTTTTGGATTCGGATTGAATGAGTTCAAACAATGGAGGAACCGGAAACAAATTGTCTTTGATTACATGAAGGTCGTCAATAAAATGAAGCACCTTGGTTTGTGCACCACCACTGCAATGCACCATTCCTTTCACCTTTGAACGCATTGTGTTTAAAATTTCCCGGATGATGGGAGCGTATGTGCGGGTTGGTGACAGAACGAGCTTTCCGATATCAACAGGAAGATTATCCAGTTGTTCGGTCAGGGAGCGGGAACCGCTGTACACAAGATCTGAGGGAATCGCTGCATCGAATGATTCGGGATACTTCTCTGCGAGTATTCGTTCAAACACATCGTGCCGGGCCGAAGTAAGTCCGTTGGATCCCATTCCTCCGTTGTAAACATTCTCGTATTTCGCCTGACCGAAAGAAGCAAAGCCAACTACCACATCTCCTTCGGAAATATGTGAATTGTCGATTACTTCGTCTCTTCTCATGCGGCAAACCACCGTAGAATCCACAATGATGGTGCGGACAAGATCTCCAACGTCGGCCGTTTCTCCACCGGTGAGATAGATTCCGATGCCATGTTCGCGCAATTCTGAAAGAAGCACTTCGGTGCTGTTGATGATTTCGGAAATTACTTCACCGGGTATTAAATTCTTATTGCGACCAATGGTAGATGACAACATAATATTATCAACGGCCCCCACACAGAGCAGATCATCGAGATTCATGACGAGTGCATCTTGTGCAATTCCTTTCCAAACCGAAAGATCGCCGGTTTCTTTCCAGTACATATAGGCCAGGGAGCTTTTGGTTCCTGCTCCGTCGGCGTGCATTACCACGCAGTACTCAGGGTCATTGCCCAAATGATCGGGTAAAATTTTGCAAAATGCTTTCGGAAAAAGGCCTTTATCAATGTGTGCAATGGCCGCGTGAACGTCTTCTTTGGCGTGCGATACTCCTCTGCTCTGGTACCTTGACGAGCTCATAGCGTTGATGGTTCTATAAAATGGAAAAGCATTTCAGCTTTACAGCCAAAACGCTTTTTCACTCCAATAAATATGTTGTTAATTAGGTTCGTCTACTTTATCGACCGGAATGTAGTCAAAACTCAGTACTGCGAAGGTTGTCCGTCTGTTTTTCTGATGTGCTGCTTCTTTTTCCGCATCGGTTTTCATAGCGTTGATCTGGCTGTCGGTAATTCGAAGCTTCGATTCTCCGTAACCCCGGGCTACCATTCTTTCGGCAGGAATTCCTTTTGAAATCAGATAATTGACGCATGCCTGGGCACGTCTTTGAGAAAGGTCGAGGTTGTATTTATCTCCTCCGCGCGAATCCGTATGCGCCTGTAGTTCGACGATAATTGTCGGGTTATCAACCAGTGTCTGATAGAGGAAATCCAGGGAGTCTTCTGAATTTACTTCTTCGTTTACCTGTAACTCCGCCCGGTCATACGCATAACGAACTTCAGGAAATTCAATTTCGTCGGGTTTAGCAACATAGGTAATGAAGAATTCCTTTACGAATGTGGTAGATTCGGTTACTCCAACAGTGCTGATCTGATCTTTGGCAACCAGGTAATCCTGTTTGCTGACTTCCATAGAATAGGTCACTTCAGGCTTGATGTACCGGTCAGTTCCGGTTTCCTCGAAGTTGAATCCTCCGTTATTGTCTGTGCTTGCTTCGAATGATGCTCCGTCGGATCCTACCACTTTCACAGTAGCTTCGGGAATTGGAACCATGGTTTCTTTATCATAAACATTTCCTTGCAAAGCAAAAACCAGTGGTGGCATTTTGAAACTCCAGATGTTTTCCTGCCCTGTTCCTCCGGCACGACCAGATGTGAAAAAACCCTGATCTTCTTCACCATTGTATATAATTCCGTAATCGTGATTTACCGAATTCAACGGAGCTTTCAGATTCTGAACATTCCCCCATTTCATGTCTTCGGTTTTCTCAGCTACGAACATGTCGAGCCCACCCATACCGGGATGCCCATCAGATGCAAAATAAAGATTTCCGTTATCATGCAGAAAGGGGAACATTTCGTCATCGGCGGTATTAATTTCCGGACCAAGGTTTTGGGGAGCAGACCATTTTTTAGCTCTGCTGTCGTATGTTGTCAGCCATAGGTCACGGCCTCCCTGCCCCCCGGGGATATCACCGGCAAAAATCATCATCGATTCCTTATCATCAATTGCGGGATGTCCTACCGTAAAAACCTCTTTGCCTTCTTTAGGTTTGAGTTCGATCAGTTCCGGTTCGCCCCAGTTCTGACCAACTTTTCGCGCTGTATAAATGTCGCAGCCAAGGCTTTTGTCTTTCTCGCTCTGGCAGCGTGTAAAGTACATTTGGTTGCGCTTACCATTTAACACAGCAGCTCCTTCGTTGTGCTGGGTGTTGATGGTATTGTTCAGCGGATAGGGTTCACTCCATTTTCCTTTTTTATCGCGCTGAGAAAAATAGATATCTGAATAGTTTTGGCCTGTTCTTTCGTCAATTTGAGCACCTGCAGAACCCGGTCTGGACGACGTAAAAAAGATCATATCATTTCGCTTATCTGCCCAGGTTGGAGAAAAGTCGAAATATTGAGAATTGATCTGGACTTCGGGTTCGATCAGGTAGCGCTCCGGATTATCCATCCATTCCTGCGCCATTTCACATTCTGCAATGGCCTGATCCACTTCCCGGGCATTGGTGGTATTCTCTTTATACTTGTTGTAATAAGTAATAGCTTCTGCGAAATTCCCTTGTTTGCGCTCAGATTCTGCTATCCAAAAATAAGCCATTGGATTGTCGTGCCTGGCTTTGAGCGCCTTGTTGTACCAAACGGCAGCTTGTTCTGTATCGAGCACCAGCCGATAACTTTCGGCTATTTGATACAGCAATCTTCCTTTTTCGGCCAGTTCTTTTTCTTTGGCATATGCTTTTTTATAGAGATCTATGGCTTCATAATACCCTTCGTTCTCAAACATATTTTCTGCCTCTTTAATGAAGCGATCGGCGCCCTGGGCTTGTACGGTGCTATATGCAGCTATCAAGACAAGGCTCAGGAGAAGAGATTTCAAATATTTCATTCGATTTGGTTTTACCTGAACTTAAACAATCAAGTCCCAAAAATAACTAAATATCTTTCAGTTTTGCAAACAACTCAATCTAAACACAGGTTACGACGGAAGAAGCTGCTGTCACTACTATCATTATTACTTTGTGAAAAGCAATTCTCTCAGTTTTGGCATCGGCCACAACTCGTCATCAATCAGTAACTCCAGCTTGTCAGAATGATATTTTATCCGGGCCAGATATGGGTTGACTTTATCACAATACGCAAATGCCTTTTCTTTGACATCGCTCATTTTATTGGCTTTGCGTCGCTCATCGATCATCTCATCGGTTAAAGTTTTAATCTGTTCCACGTGATGAGAGATATCCATTATTAGCTTGAGCTGAGTGGAACAGGCTTTATCGGCGGGTGCTTTTGGAAGTATCGAGCGCAATCCCTGAACGTTAGAAATGAGAATATTCTGATAGGTAAACGCCGTAGGTATAATATGATTCTGGGCCAGATCGCCCACCACACGCGATTCAATCTGAACCCGCATAGCATAATTCTCCAGCTCGATATCGATTCGTGCATCCATTTCTCTTTCGGAAAGAACATCCATTTCAGAGAAAAGCTTCTTCACTTCCGGCCGCTCGAGGATTTCGATCGCCCGCGGCGTATCTTTCAAATTACTGAGTCCTCTTTTTGCCGCCTCTTTCACCCACTCCTCGCCGTATCCGTTTCCTTCGAATCGAATGGCTTTGCTCTCTTTGATACATTTCTGAAGTTCTTTCAGAATAGCTTCATCCTTATTCACCCCAGCCTTCAGTCTCTTGTCAACTGCTTCCTTAAACAAAATCAATTGTTTGGAAACAATGGTATTCAGTGCCATCATCGCCGAGCCGCAATTTGCCGAAGAGCCCACAGCGCGGAATTCGAATTTATTTCCTGTAAACGCAAATGGAGATGTCCTGTTGCGGTCGGTGTTGTCGATCAACAATTGTGGAATCTTTCCAATATTGAGTTTCAATCCGGTTTTATCCTCGGGGGTCATTTTACCGGCTTTGATATTCTTTTCCAGATCATCGAGAATTCCTGACAACTGAGATCCGATAAACACCGAAATTATTGCCGGCGGCGCTTCGTTGGCACCCAGGCGCAGATCGTTACCCGCCGATGCAATGCTCGCACGAAGAATATCGGAGTTGTCGTGGATGGCTTTGATGGTATTGATCAAAAAAGTCAGAAACCGCAGGTTTGATTTAGGATTTTTCCCCGGACTCAGCAAGTTGACGCCTGTATTGGTGGACAAGGACCAGTTGTTGTGCTTTCCGGAACCGTTTAAACCGGCAAAAGGTTTTTCATGAAGCAACACACGGAAATGATGTTTACGCGCTGTTTTTTCGAGGACGTCCATCAACAACAGGTTGTGGTCATTCGCAAGGTTGGCTTCCTCGAATTTGGGAGCCACCTCATATTGATTGGGTGCAACTTCATTGTGTCGGGTGGTGACGGGAATTCCGAGTTGAAGGCATTCGATCTCGTAATCGCGCATAAAAGCCATTGCGCGCTCGGGTATGGATCCAAAATAATGATCATCGAGTTGCTGACCTTTGGCAGGATTGTGTCCGAATAATGCTCTTCCTGTCAATACGAGATCGGGGCGGGCATTGTAGAGGGCCATATCCACCAGAAAATACTCCTGTTCCCAACCGAGGGTTGTATTAACCTTTGTAATATTCTTATCAAAATACTGGCAAACCCCGACTGCTGCTTTATCCATGGCATGCAATGCACGCAGCAATGGCATTTTAAAATCGAGCGCATCACCGGTGTAGGACAAAAAGATGGTGGGCACACAAAGTGTTTTACCAATAATAAAAGCCGGTGATGTAGGATCCCAGGCGGTATAACCCCGCGCTTCGAACGTGTTGCGCAAACCACCGCTCGGAAAGGAAGAAGCATCCGGCTCCTGCTGAACCAACATACTGCCATCGAATCTTTCAATTCCGCGACCTTCATCTATACTGTCAAAAAATGCGTCGTGCTTTTCTGCGGTTGCTCCGGTCAGCGGTTGAAACCAGTGCGTGTAATGGGTCGCGCCACGATTGATTGCCCAGTCTTTCATGGCAGAGGCCACCTGATCGGCTATTTGACGTTCGATACGCTCTCCTTTAAACATAGCGTCCATAACACTTTTATATGCTTCAGGAGTGAGGTGTTCGCGCATCGCATCGCCGTTGAATGCTTTTTCTCCGAAATATTGTGAGACACGAACTGCGGGTGCTTCGGGTTGTTTGGGTACCCGGTGAAGTACATCTTCCAGCGCTTTGAATCGTAAGGTTGCCATAGGTGGTTTTGTTATTTCCACCAAAAGTAATTCAAAATTTAGGGGGTATATTTAAAAATAACATCTTTTTTTCAACATCACCCCTATTCCGCATGGGGGTAAATTCGTTTTATGCCGCTTTTAACACGAAAAAGATGTAGAGGCAATAAATAGTCAAGAGAATTACTCCTTCAAACCGGTAAATTTTCTTTCCGAGGATCAGAAATGGCAGAAGTAACAATGCCACACCCAGCATCCAAAGCATGTCGGAGGAAAGCACTTCGGCACCCACAGGGATATTCGTTACAGTGGCAGTGACACCAAGAATGGACAAAATGTTGAAGGAATTGGAACCAATAAGATTTCCGATGGATATATCGCTTTGGCGTTTTATTGCTGCAATTACTGAAGTAGCCAATTCGGGAACAGAGGTACCGAATGCGACAACGGTTACTGAAATCACGTGTTCACTCACTCCAAACATTCGCGACATTGCAATCGCGCCGTCTAAAAACCATTGTGCGCCCACCATGAGTGCAATGGTACCGGCCAGGATCATTACTACAAGCTTCCATGATGCAATATTTTTTGCCGGTGCAAGATCTTCAATTTCTCCGGACAGCTGCATGTCCTTTTTGGTTTGTTTGCGTGACTGGAGTATTGAATATGAGATATAAAGGATAAATATCACCAGCATTAAAATGCCTTCATACCGCTCCAGCAAACCGTCAAAAGCCATTAGGTAAAACAACAGGGAAGCGGCCATCATCACCGGCCAGTCTAATCGTAGGGTTCCTCTCTCCAGCTTCAGCGGATAAATAATTGCAACCAAACCCAGCACCAGTGCAATGTTTGCGATATTACTGCCCACGACATTTCCTATAGCAATTGCAGGGTGCCCGTCTAAAGCGGCCTTCAAACTCACCAGAAGTTCCGGTGCCGAGGTTCCTATGGAAACGATTGTAACGCCGACAACGAGCTTCGATATTTTCAATTTCAGAGCCAGACCAACGGCTCCGCGCACCAGGACTTCACCCCCTGCCAACAGCAACGCCAATCCAATAAAAAACAGTAAATATATCATCCGGACAGGTTAAGACTCAAGATTGTCTTTTATATCCTTACGCTGCTTTTTGACCTCATCCTGGAGCTCCTGGGTGGAACTCAAAATATCGCGCTGGATATCCTGGGTGGCATCGCGAAATTGCCGGATTCCTTTACCCATGGTTCGGGCAACATTTGGGATGCCCTTTTTGCCAAAAAACATCACGGCAACCAACATGATTACGACCAATTCCCCACCGCTGATATTAAAAAATAGTAACACCTGATTTTCGATATTTGATCACAAAAGTAAAAAAAGCCTTCCGCAAAGTGCGAAAGGCTTCTCTGAAGTTTTATTGAAAGAATCTTTATTTTTTCAATTCCGGTGTTTTCTTCTTCCATAACTCATATACCAAAGGTGTGGCAACACAAATGGAAGAGTATGTACCAACAACGACACCGATCATCAAAGCAAAAATAAATCCGCGAATAGAAGTCCCACCGAAGATGAACATCGCAAGTAGAACGACAAAAGTTGTAAGCGATGTATTAATTGTTCGGCTTAGTGTAGCGTTAACTGCCCGGTTGAAAACCCTGCCTGGTTCATCTTTAGGGTGTTCGTACAATTCCTCCCGGATTCGGTCAAAAACCACCACTGTATCATTAATGGTATAACCGACCACCGTAAGAATCGCTGCTATAAATGCCTGATCCACTTCCAGTGAAAAAGGTAAAACACCATAGAATAATGAAAACAAACCAAGGACGATGATAACGTCATGAAACATGGCAACAACCGCCCCGGTTCCGAATTGCCATTTCTTAAATCGGAAAACGATGTACATGAAAATAATGAGAAGAGAGAAAACCACCGCAAGTGTTGACGATTTTTGGAAGTCATCAGATATGGTTGGATCTACTTTTCGACTCCCGATCAGCTGAAAATCCTGCCCTGTCTTTTCCAGTCCGGCAAACAATGCGGCTTCCGCTCGCTCATCTGCATCCTCTCCCTCAGCATCTACCAGATACTTGGTTGTAATTTTTACCTGATTCGCGGTTCCGATGGTTTTCACTTCGGGAGTCATTTTTACTCCATCTTCAACGAATTCGTCCGTTAAGTAAGCCTTAATTTCTTCTATGTCCTGTGCTTCAGCAAATTTAACATCATAGGTCCGTCCTCCAACAAAGTCTACTCCGAAATCCAGTGATCGGAAACTCAACGATCCGATGCTCACCAATACCAAAATACCAGAAATCGCATAAAATATTTTTCGATTACCAATGAAATTATAATTGGTATTGCGGAACCAGTCTGTGGCTTTACTTACAAATGAAATATTTCCTTTCCCGGCCAATCGTGAGGTAAAAATCAAACGGGTAATGAAAATAGCGGAGAAAAGTGAAGTCATGATACCTATGATTAAAGTGGTCGCAAAACCTTTTATCGGACCAGAACCGAGCACCAATAATACTATGGCAGTCAGTAAGGTCGTAATGTTGGCATCGATAATCGCAGAATAAGCCTTTGCGTAACCTTCTTTAAGAGCTGCCTTCAATCCTTTTCCTTTTCTCAATTCTTCACGGACTCGCTCAAAGATGAGTACATTGGCATCCACTGCCATACTAATTGTCAAAATGATACCCGCAATTCCGGGTAGTGTAAGTGAAGCCTGAAGGGAAGCCAGGGCTCCGACCAGGAAGAAAAGATTTGCAAGAAGCGCAATGTTCGCCACCAGACCGGCTCCACGGTAATAAAATACCATGTATAGCATCACAAATAGAATCGCTATGCCAAAAGACATCAAACCAGAATCAATATTCTCCTGACCGAGAGTCGGCCCCACCACAACTTCATCCACTATATCTGCAGGTGCAGGGAGCGCTCCGGCTTTGAGCAGATTGGCAAGGTCATCGGCTTCTTTAATCTGCTCCATTTTTGACCCCTGACCCATGCTAATGCTTGACCGTCCACTAGGAATTTCTCCCTGAACTACAGGAGCTGAATACACATAATTATCAAGTACAATGGCAACGCATCTCTTCGGAGATTGACCTGACGCTGCAGCAGTCATTTCTTTCCAGATTTTGGCTCCTTCGGGATTCATCTGCATCATCACCTGAACCTGCCCTGTGGGATCAAAATCCTGTGATGCATCTACAATGACAGAACCATCTAAGGGAGCGGTACGATCACGCGTATCCACTTTTATGGCATACAATGGAATTAAACCTCCAATCCGCGGATCGGGCTGAGCAGACCAGAGCAATCTCAAATCCCGCGGCAGCATTTCCTGCGCAATACGATGCTGTAGCATTTGGTTCAAATCTGCCGTATCCGTAGGTGCTGCATATCCTACTACCGGACCTTGAGACAACTGATTGTCGAAAACATTTGGAGAAAGGATTGAGAATATTGGAAACCGCTTTCTGCGTTCTTCTTCATCCATTTCGTCTGCTTCTGTTGGAGCGGCCAGCGTATCGCTATCATCGCTCAATCGGGAAAGCAAGTCTTCTTCTGTTTCAGCAGTGTCGATCATCGTAGTGTCTACTGCTTCGGCAAGATCGTTTTCTGTTTCGTCAACTACCACTTCGGCAGAAGTAGTATCTACCCCTGTTTCCGAAAGTTCGGAATGCAGATCCGGATACAATTCCAGACTGAGGGCATTATTGACCTGTTCCAGAACAGGATAAATTTCTGAATTTTCGTAAGTATTCCAGAACTCAAGGTTTGCAGTGCTCTTCAGCACCTTTCTTACCCGTTCTTTGTCTTTTACTCCGGGCAGTTCAATTACAATTCGTCCTGAAATTTGTTGCTTTTGAATGTTGGGTTGAGATACTCCGAATTTATCAATCCGTGTACGCAGAATTTTCTCGGTATTGTCAACCGCAGTTTCTGCTTCTGCCTGCAGGATTCTGACTATTTCAGCATTGTCTGCCTCCCTTGGAAAACGTTCACGATTTTCGCGGCTGTGAAATACGGCTGCCATTTTTTTATCCGGAGAATTCTGCTGCCACGCGCGCGCAAACAGTGATACAAAGTCGTCCTGTGAATTTTTCTGCATTTCGCGCGCATCGCTGATCGCCTTGCGAAAATCCGGATCATTGCTATTTCCACTGAGGCCGATTACAAGTTCAGGAATAGAAACTTCGAGAATTACACTCATACCACCTTTAAGGTCGAGTCCCATGTTAATCTCTTTGTCTTTGGCTTCGGAGTACGTGAATCCCAACACCGGATAAATCTCTTCTTCTGAATTATTTCTCAGAAATTGTTCGGTGAATTCTTCGCGCAATTCACCTTGTTCGGTGATTCCTATTTCACCGCGTACAGCCAATACAGAATCCAACTTTTGCTCTGCGTAATCTTCTGCTCTTTGCTCAAAACCAGAGGTGAAAAACGAAAATGAGATTTGGTAAAGACTCGCTATGGTAAGCAGTATGGTAAATATCCAAATCGCTCCTTTATTCTGCATTTAACTGAGTTTATGTACGTACTAATTAGGAAGGCGCAAATATAGATTTTTATGAACATAAATACCAATGGTACCAAAACAAGCAAATTTACTTGTCTGACGAAAGAGACCCATCGTCCTGAAAACTCTAATAGCTTTGGAATGTCTACCTTTAACCACTTATATATGGTCATGAAATTTCCGATTCCTTTTCTGTTGGTGTTTCTGTTAAACACCCCGATTCTCCTCGCTCAGTTTTATGCAACACACAGCAATGACATTCCGGTTTATCATAATGGCAGTGCAATGGCCAACCCATGGGCCGGAGGAATCAATGCCGGCCAGATTTCTACGATTGATGTCAATCAGGATGGTTTGGAGGATGTATTCATATTCGACCGGGCCGGCAACAAACCGATGATTTTTCTGAACAACAACAGCAACGATCCCAATTCTTTTGAATACAGTTTTGAATACAGTCAGCAGTTTCCGTCGATGCGAAACTGGGCGCTGTTGCGCGATTTTAATTGTGACGGCAAAAAAGACATTTTCACCTATAATGGAATCGGTGGATTCAGGATTTACGAGAACATTTCTGCCACCGGTGCTGAATTGGAATTCACGGAAATCGAAAGCAATCTACAGTCGCTGTACAATTTCCCCTCCTCCTCCTATTACTCCAATATTTTCATCAGTTCGGTGGATATTCCGGCGGTGGATGATCTGGATGGCGACGGCGATCTCGATATAATTGTCTACTCCGTATCGGGCGTGCTGGTAGAGTATCACAAAAATTTTTCGGTAGAAGAAACCGGATCCTGTGATTCATTGATGTTTGTCCTCGGAAACCGATGCTACGGATTCTTTTCTGAAAGCGCCTTCGATAATTCGATCTCACTGCACGATGAAGCCATGCACAACGCATTGTGTCCGACGGGTTACAATGTCGCCGACCCCACTCCCATCATTGAGCGGCCGGATGATATAGAATACATTGAAACTACCACAGGCCCCAGACATTCAGGAACCACCATTCTGACAATTGAAATGACCCAGCAGTTGCCGAAGGAAATTGTCCTGGGCGATATCAGTCATTATAATTTAACCGCCCTTACCAATTCGAGTACTGCTGAAGGAATGGATACAATAATTGCTTTCGATCCTGCATTTCCTTCGAACCACACCAATTCCGAGGCTGTTGATTTAATTGCTTTTCCAGCCTCCTATTACGAAGACATGAACAACGATGGAATCCGCGATTTAATTGTCAGCCCAAATAACGAATGGGCTTCGGAGAACACATCCAGTGTGTGGTATTATCAAAACCAAGGTTTAGACGATCAACCGGATTTTGTGTTGCAGCAAAAAGATCTTTTTCAACAGGAAATGATCGATGTTGGTGAAGGAGCAACGGCTTTTTTTATGGATTACAATGCAGACGGACTGCAGGATCTCATCGTCGGCAACAAAGGATACTTCGTCAGTCCGGGTGTATATGAATCGAAGCTCGCTTTGTATGAAAATACCGGCTCGGCACAGAACCCGGAATTTACTTTTATTACAGATGATTTCGCAGATCTGGCGGCATTGAATCTCGGCCAGGCACTGCATCCCGCTTTCGGCGACATCGATAATGACGGAGATACAGATATGTTAATAGGAACATCATCGGGTAGGATTTACCGCTTCAACAATATCGCCGGACCGGGAAGTGAGGTGAGCTTTGTTCCTGCCGAAGATTCCATTCTGAAGGATGTGGATGGAAACGAAGTGGATCCCGGGCAATTCTCTACTCCGCAACTTATTGACCTTAACGGTAATGGATTATTGGATCTGGTAATGGGAGAGCGGAATGGAAAAATTCATCTTTACGAAAACGTCGGAACAGCAGAGAACCCGTCTTTTGAACTGACCAATGATTTTCTCGGTAATGTTGAAACTGCAGAAGGTTTTTCAACCACAGGCTATAGCGTTATTCAGTTTTTCGATATGGATGGAGAGCGATATTTGATGACTGGTGCCGAATCGGGCAAAATACGATTGTACAGCAACATCACCAACAATCTTGATGGAGCTTTTAACCTGGAAGAAAACGAATTGTTCGGGCTGCGCAACGGCATCCGGAGTACGGTGGTCGTAACCGACATTAACAATGATGAGTTTCCGGATCTGTTCACCGGAAATTTTAGTGGAGGATTATTGTTTTTTAAGGGGGGCGAACCGACAGCAGTCGAATCGTATTTCAGTTCCGAGCCCACTTTTAATGTTTTCCCGAATCCTGCTGCTTCAGATATATCCGTATCAGTAAACCAAAAGATTTCAGGCAAAAAATACAGGCTCATTCTGTATAATGCTTTGGGAAAAATTATTCTCGAAAAAACTTTAGACGGCTCCACGAATAATATTGCTGTGGATCATCTTTCAGCAGGCATTTATATGGTACAACTGAAGGATGATGAAATACCGCTTGGAATAAGACGGCTTGTGATTCGATAAAAAAAGCCACTTCGTTCGGAAGTGGCTTTCAACATTCAGATTCAGCAAAAATCAGCTGATCAATTCCATTTTATCAAGCGCATCCATTACTTCTTTAACCGACTGTGCAGAGTTGTGCAGCAATTCCTGTTCCTCGTGGTTCAGGTCAAGCTCAATGATTTGTTCGATACCATTTCTGCCAAGTTTCACGGGCACGCCGAGATAAATATCGCTCAGGCCATATTCACCCTGCAGCCATGCGCAAACCGGAAAAATCCGTTTCTGATCGCGGACAATGGCCTCGACCATTTGCGCTGCAGCAGCTCCCGGTGCGTACCATGCCGAAGTTCCCAGTAAATTAACAATCTCCCCTCCACCTTTTTTCGTGCGATCAACAATGGCGTCAAGAGTAGGTTTGTCGATCAGTTCGGTAACCGGAATTCCACCCACGGTTGTATATCGCGGAAGCGGAACCATTGTATCTCCATGGCCACCCATCAATACTGCCTGAATATCTTTTGGAGATACATCCAGTGCCAGTGCCAGGAAGGATCGGTACCGGGCAGTATCAAGAATTCCGGCCATACCGAACACGCGGCTCGAATCAACCTTTGCGGTGAGATAGGCCGCATAGGTCATGACATCTAAAGGATTTGAAACCACAATGATCTTGGCATCCGGTGAATGTTCAATAACTTTCTCGGTTACCATTTTAACAATCGCCGCATTTGTAGCAATCAAATCATCGCGGCTCATACCCGGCTTTCGCGGCAAACCGCTGGTAATTACCACCACATCAGAACCTGCTGTTCTACCATAATCGTTGGTTACTCCTGTAGTTCGTGTGTCGTATTGATTGATAGGTGCCGTTTCCCAGATGTCCAACGCCTTACCTTCGGCAAATCCTTCTTTGATATCCAGTAATACTACCTCATTGGCCAGTTCTTTATGGGCTATAACATTGGCACAGGTTGCGCCAACATTTCCGGCTCCTACAACGGTAATTTTCATGATGATTGCGATTTTTAAGATTGTTGCTTTAAATTGTGCAACAAAAATAACAGTTAAAAACAATATGAGCCATCAGAAACAAAGCAGCGCTACGGCTTTATTTCGTTATGAGACAGCACGAATCTTATTAAAATACAGTACACATACAAATAAAATGCGACCCGTGAACATTTAATGAATATTTTTGGTGGCAACCAACTCAGCAATTTCGCGTCTTTCGGATGCAGGATAAAGAAAACATAGAACTACAAAAACTACAGAATCTTGTAAAAGGCTGTATTCAAGATGACAGAAAATGTCAGCGCCTTTTATATGAAATGTTCTACGGAAAGATGATGGGTGTTTGCTTGCGGTACGCAAACGATGCTGATCAGGCGAAGGACATTCTGCAGGATGGATTCATTAAAGTATTTCGCAATCTTGAGCGATATAATTTTAGCGGATCTTTTGAAGGGTGGATCCGAAGAATAATGGTCAATACGGCCATTGATTATTTTAGGAAACACCGTAGTTCGCACGTTCTTTTATTACGGGATGAACAAGCTATTGAAGAATTTGAAGAAGATTCTGAAGAAGCCGAATTTGAATTGAATCCGATTGATGAGCCGGAGTTTACCATGGAGGATGTAATTGCAGCCATGCAACAACTTTCACCGGCTTATCGGGCAGTATTTAACCTATTTGTGATGGAAAACAGATCGCATCAGGATATTGCCGAGGAACTCAATATCAGCGTTGGCACCTCCAAATCCAATTTCTCAAAAGCAAAAGCGAACATCCGTAAAATGCTGTTAAACAAAACAATAAGCAAAACTAACGCAACCGATAAGAAATGAGTGACAACCAACAACAATTCGAGGACCTGATCCGGCGAACGCTTGAGGATTTCGAGGTTGATTTCAATCCGTGTCATTGGCAGGAAATGGAATCCCGGCTCAACCTGCTCGGTCAGGGCGTTGCGGTTTCTATGAACACCTTTTACGGAGCCTTTGTTGCCGCCGGAATTTTTATGGCCGGCCTTATTTATTTCGGACTACCAGATGATCATACAGGTGGTTTTGCTGAGCAAGAACAAATTACAGAATTACAAGCTCCGGGTAATCCAACCGGCTCTGAAACAATAGTTGCAGGTGATTCACCTGAAAAGGAAACGGTAAGTACAGATACATTTATCATGGATGTACCACATAATTCCATCGAGAAATTTGTAGAATCACCAGGTATTTCGAATAGCGTTGATACGGATAACGAAAAGGCAAATTCCGAAAGCCCAAAAGTTGAATACGGAGAGATGACGGTCAAAAAAATCAGGTCCAGTGTTTCTCAAGGCTGTGAAGGAGCGCCGATCACGTTCTCGACTTCTGGCAGTGAATCTGAAGGAAATTTCCTATGGAACTTTGGCGATGGCTATTTCTCCAACAACCAGAACCCTGTTCACGTCTTTGATGCACCAGGCATTTTTGATGTTTCTTTGCTGGTTACCCCACTAACAGGTGGAAAACTCACCCCGATGACGATCGAAGATCAGATAAAAATCAATCCACGACCCAAAGCTTCCTTTGACTACACGTATAAACAGAATCCTCTCGATATACCCCAGGTCAAGTTTGAGAGTCACTCCAAAAACGTAGATCAGGTAATGTGGGTGGTTAATGGGGAAGTATTCTCTGAGGAAAACGCACCGGTTCAGAATTTCACCAAAAAAGGAACCTACGATGTACAACTGGTGGCCATCAATGAATACGGTTGTGCAGATACCACCAGCAGAAAAGTGACCATTAAAGAAGATTACAACCTGTTGTCACCGTCATCCTTTTCGCCGGACGGAGACCACCGCGAAGACACGTTTATACCGGGAGCTCTCAAATTGATAGAAGGAACTTTCGTGATGCGTGTAATGGATCCGAGTACTAATATGGTAATTTTCGAAACGACAGAAGCAAACAAACCCTGGGACGGTACGATTGCCGGTACCACGGTAAAAGCTTCGGCAGGAGATTATCAATGGGAAGCGACGATAGAATATACCAACGGAAGAACCGATCATTTTACCGGGCAGATTAATCTCACCAAATAATATTAACCCTTACTGAGTAAACATCGAAAGGCGCTCTACAAGGAGCGCTTTTCTTTTTTTTGTCTAATTGAATTCCTTTGAAATAACACTTCTCGCTAATGGATTCTTGTTGCTCACCTTCAAATGTGCAACCACTGCTCAGGATTTCCGTCAACTGAAACAACAGGAAAACGCTAACTTTACAGGAACTTTAATTCACCTGTTCCGTAGACAGTTCCACTTAAACACCAACAGTGATTCGATTCATATTACTTTTCGTAATTCTCACCTTTTATTCTGGCAATATTCTGTCGGCACAATGTGCCCAGGGATCCTATACCTTGAATCCGCCACCGGTAAACGGACAATATGAATCGGGGCAAACAGTTCAAATATGTCTGCAATTTAATTATTCACAAACCAGCGTAGACTGGGTACATGGAATCGTACCGATTATTCCTGAAGGTTGGGATGTATCGTCTATAAATGTTACACCGCCACCTTCTTGCAGCGGCAGTGGGACATGGGGTTGGTATCAAAGTGTAACCAGCTCAGCAAATGGAAACACTTATGGGCCGGGATTATTTTACGACCAATATAATGATGGTAATCCTGGAAATAACTTTGGTGATAACCTATCGTATTGCGGTTACAATTTATCCTTTTGCATGACAATAACTACCGCCGACTGCAACGGTGATGACCTGGATGGTGCCAATCTGAATCTTCAGTTTCAAATTTTGGGCGATAATTTTTCTGGTAGCTGGGGTTCTGGCGGAAACAGTTGTCCCCCTGGTCAAAATACCATAATGCCGGGCCCTGGCCAGAATACTACCCTTAGCTGTTGCTCGGGAGAAGAGGCTTTCCTGGAAATTTGCAGTTCATCTCCCAATCAAATTTTATTCAACTCTTTTTCATCATCTCCGGCCGGAGGTACCTGGACCAATCCATCGGGAGGTGCATTCAACGGAACATTTATTCCCGGCACCAGCCCGGATGGCATCTATTCGTATAGTTTTGACGACGGTGATTGCGCTGCGGTATCCACGGTAGAAGTCACTACCATTCCTGAACCCGATGCAGGAACCGGTGAAAACATTACCATATGCGAAGGTGCCGATGCTTTCAATTTGGGAGATCAAATAATCGGCGGCGATGCGGGCGGCACATGGACCGGACCGGGAAATATTCCTGTTTCTGATGTATTCACTCCGGGAGTCTCAGCACCGGGGTTATACACCTATACTGTAGGAGACGGTATTGATTGTCCAACCAGTCAGACGGTAGTGAACATTAGTGTTGAACCGAATCCGTTCGCAGGAGACGATGGTTCGCTCACGGTTTGCGAAAGCGACCCGCAGATCAATCTGTTCAATTTCCTGATGAACGGACCCGAAAGTGGTGGTACCTGGACCGATCCATCCGGCGGATCACACGACGGATTATTGTCGCCGTCAACCGATGAACCCGGAAACTACACTTATTCTATCGGAGATCCTCCATGCAGCTCATCGGCCACCGTTTCGGTTACCATTGTTGAACTTCCTTATGCCGGTCAGGACATTTCAATATCGCTTTGTCCGGATGACGCGCCGGTAGATTTGTTCAATGTAATTCCTGGCGCCAACGCCGGCGGATTTTGGGCTGATCCGGATAACGCCGGCTTTAGCGGAATATTTTCGCCTGGATCAGATCAACCCGGAGATTATGTTTATCAGATCGGTGGAGCAGCCTGCAACGACGTAGCCGTTGTTACCGTTGTAATTCCCGATCTGCCAACCGGATTCATCAGCGCAGATGCTACCTATTGTGAAGGCAGCAATTTCCCGATCACATTTAATCTCACCGGAAACGGACCCTTTGATATTGAGTACGGCATCAACGGAAATGATTATACTTTAAATGGTATTTCTGACGGACATTCTGAAATGGTCAGTTCAACCGGTGATGCAGAAATTGAATTGATTTCCATCACCGGTTCAGATCCCGGAGCCTGCCCGAACAGCGGAAACACAATTGAGGTAGAAATGATCCCTACTCCGTCAGCGCAGATCGTCGGTGGTGGAGGTATCTGTGAGGGTGCCGATGGAACCTTGACTTTTGAATTGACCGGAAGTGGTCCATTCGACATTGTTTATACCGATGGATCTCAGAATTTTTCACTAAACGGAATTTCTAACGGTCACGTGGAAACCGTGAATCCTACCGAAAACCCCACCTATACGCTTATTAGTGTGGCCGACAATTCTCTTTCCTCCTGTGATGGCAACGTCAGCGGGAGTGCAAGCTTTGCGGTAAACGAAGCGCCAGCCGGTAGCATTTCGGGAAGTGCCAATATTTGTATTGGAGAATCCACAGAATTAACTTTTGAACTGGAAGGCACCGGTCCGTTTGATGTTGTGTACACCGACGGAGCCAATAACTTCAGTTTGACGGGAATCAACGATGGACACACCATTTCAGTTTCCCCTCAGTTTCTGTCATTTTATGAGCTGGTATCGGTCACCAGCCAGGGAAATCCAAACTGTCCGGGCATTACGAGCGGAAATGTAATAATTACGGTTTCTGTGCCTCCGGTGTACTACAACCTAAATGTTACCTGCAACAATGTGAATGAAGCCTATACGGTTTCCTTTCACATCAACGGTGGAGACCCCGGCAGCTATCAGGTCGAAGGAGATTCCGGTGAAATAACCGGCAATGTATTTACGAGCGATGAAATTCCGAGTGGCAGCTCCTACACCTTTCTTCTGGATGATGGAAATGGTTGCGGACCTGTAGAGATTTCGGGAGATCACACCTGTGATTGCACTACAAGTGCCGGCACCATGCAGGTGGAAGATTTGGTAGTGTGTTCATCAGAACTGGCCATTGCAACCCACAATAACGATGAAATTCTTGACCCCAATGATATATTGGTGTTTCTGCTCACTGATTCACCATATTACTCGACAAGCACCATATTTATTGAAAATGATGAGCCGGAGTTCGAATTCCAGGATGATTTATTGGAGCTAAACACAACTTATTATATTACAGGAGTTGCCAGTAATGACGCTGGAGGAACCTATGAGATTGGAGACCCATGCTGGTCTGTCACTTCCCAGGCAACTGTTACGTTTATTGAAAGTCCCACAGCCGGAATTTCCGGTTCTGGTGCAATTTGTCCGGGTGAAGTCGCAAGTCTTGACATCGCACTAAACGGATCAGCGCCCTGGACCGTGGAATATGCAGTGGATGGAATTTCAACCGGCAATTTTATTTCCAACAACAACAATTATACGCTCGACGTCGACCAGGGCGGAAGCTATACATTACTGAATGTCACCGATGCCTTATGCGCCGGAACAACGTCCGGTGAAGTAGTTGTAACAGAATTTGAAGTACCGACAGCAACGATATCCGGTGGAGGAAATATATGTGCCGGCAGCGGTGACGGACCGGAAGTGACGCTCACCGGCTCTGCACCATGGACGATCACATACACGGTTGATGGACAAAATCCGGAAACCATTATCATCAATAATTCTCCCCACACTATTGAAGCAACAACGTCGGGTAACTATGTAATTACCGGGGTAAGTGACAACAATTGCACAGGCGAAGGATTGGGAACAGCTGCGGTGACTATCGTCGAACCTCCTACTGCCGGAGTAAGTGGTGGTGGTCAGATTTGCGACGGTGACACCGGTGAAATCACCTTCAACGGAACCGGAAACGGAGACGTTCAGATAATGTACGCCATAAATGGAGTTACGGAAGGCACCGTAAATCTTATCAATGGATCTGCAACACTCCAAACCAGCGAACCCGGCACCTACAGCATTGTACAGGTTGAAGATGATTTCTGTAGCGGTAGCGGTAATGGCACTACGGCAGAACTCATCGTAAATCCTATTCCTACTGCGGACATAAATCTTAATCCTTCGACATTATGCGAAGGAGATTCGGCTTTGCTTAGTATCACCTTCACCGGCAACGGGCCCTTCGGTGTAGTGTACAGCATTGGTGGAGAAATGATCATTGCAGACAACACTTCCAATATTCATCAATATGTTTTCCCGGAAAACGGACAGGAATTTGCGTTGATTTCGGTATCCGACAATTCTAATCCTTCCTGCGGACAAAACCTGGTCGAATCGGTAACAGCTCAGGTATTGATTACTCCCGAAGCTCCGGTTCTCACCGATATTTTCCGTTGCAACAACGACACCTTCCCTCAAATTGGTGTAGAACCATTGCCGAACCTTAATTATTCGTGGTCTCCCCAGGCGGGCTTGAGCAATCCGAATATTTCCAATCCTGTATTAAACCTGGAAAACAACACGGATCAGGAACAAACTTATACCTTTATCCTGACTGCTCATAACGGGATCTGCGGTGTACAGAGCAGTATGGAAGTGACCATCAATCCCGGACCTCAGGTGGACTTTAGTTATAATCCGAAACCTGTTTCAACCGAAGCGACTACTGTAAATTTCCTGAACCACACGCCGGGCATCAACGATTATGAGTGGTTGGTAAATGAAATCAGTGTTTCTACGAACACCAATATACACTATACTTTTCCCGATGGTATTGAGGGGAATTATAATGTTACATTGATTGCAACTGATACTGAAACCGGCTGCACCAACCAGCACGCACAACTTGTGGAAGTAAAGGGTGAGCTGATGGTTTACGTACCCAATGCCTTCACTCCCGATGGTGACGGGATCAATGAATTGTTTGGCCCCGTGGTTAGAAACCATCTGGAGGGTCAATATGATTTTTCAATTTTCAACCGGCAAGGGGAACTCGTATTCAATTCCAGTTCTCCAGATTTGAAATGGGATGGCAGCGAATCTGGTCAGGATTATTTTGCGAAGGATGGTGTTTATATCTGGCTGTTGAAAATCGGAGACATCTACAGCTCCGAAATCAGGGAATATCAAGGAACTGTGACAATTGTGCGGTAACGCGCTTTCCGGCGTTTAGCATTCACATAATTCGCCGTTCCAGTAGATCGTGCAATTCTACAGTTGAGAATTACCTTTATCTTTGGGGCAACATTAAATTTATATCGCCGTCATAATAAGGTAATCAAAGAATAAAAAATGCACGTTTTACTCAAACTTCTACTATCACTGTTTCTCAGTTTTTCTTTCTGTCCATTACTAAACGCTCAGGATGCGCTGATTGATAGATTCGGTTCAGAGGCCATCAATTCCATTCAGGGCACAGAAAAGTTGGCCATTCTGGAATTCCAGAATTTGCATGGTTATGCGGTGCAGGATCTGAATGGCCTAAAGGATATCTCTGAATATCCGGATGCACTCGAAATTCAGGCCGTCAACGGAAATGGACCATTGCTAAGCGAAACCTCACTAACATCAGGCAATTTTGAGCTTTTCTCTTATTCTTTTCCTGTAAGTGGAACTAAAAACAATTATTACCGAATTGGTAATACGGGGAGGTTGCTGATAATCTACAGCACAAATAATGTTAGAAAATTATATAATCAACAGGATAATTAACGATAAAACAATGGATAATTACATCTTTTGCTCTAACTCACACTCTGGTAAATGAAAAAATCCACTCTAGTTCATATCGCTTTTATCTTTATTGCGCTATTTATTTTTACACCAATCTTTGGTCAACAACAGATAAATATGCAGACCGGATATTTTGAACAATGTTCCGGCGGCTTCCTCGATAGCGGTGGCGGTGGCGGTGCATATCAGAATAATGAAAATTTTACGCTAACAATCTGCCCTGATAATCCCGGGGATGTAATTGGTATTGATTTTCTCACATTCACCCTTGATCCAACAAATACGGCATCCGGCAATAACAATAATCAGGATCGGTTGATAATTTATGACGGTAATAGTACAGCAGCGGCATCGATGGGTACGTTCACCGGAAATTCACTGCAAGGAATATTTGTTTCTGCATCGCCACTTAATACTTCCGGCTGTTTAACAATACGATTTATTTCAAATGATGTAGGCACGGGTAACTGGGCTGGAACAATTACTTGTGAAACCCCGTGCGACCGACCAACAGCAGTTGGGACAGACAACGCTCCGGCTAATCGCCGTATTTGCATTGGAGAAGAAGTAACTTTCGACGGATCCGGCTCAACAGCTGCGCCTGGATTTAACATTGACACCTATTTGTGGGATTTTGGTGATGGTACCACTGCCGACTCTCCGGTGGTCACACATTCCTGGAATGAACCCGGGGAATATCTGGTAGAATTGTATCTGGTAGATGACAACGGGTGTTCCAGTACGAATCAAATTAGTTTGCAAATAATGGTAGAGACGCTTCCTGACTGGGATCCGTTTGTAGGAGACGAAACTATATGTTTAGGCCAGACCATTAATTGGGACATAGATCCGAACGAATTTGAGGTAACCTGGATTGGGGCTGAACCGACTGTATCTGTTTCGATAGAAGATGGTCTGGCTGACGTTGTGGGGCAATGCTATGAATTTCCTTTGGTGATTAGTGGTTTTGGTCCGGGTCAGACGCTTGATGATGTATACTCCCTGCTGTCCATAGATCTGGGAATATATCATACTTTTCTGTTTGATCTTCTCATTCAGATCACCTGCCCATCCGGGCAAACGGTAGTTTTGCATCAGCAAATGCAGCAGCCCAATGGCCCGGATGTGTGGGCGAACGGAACAGATTTTGGGATGCCCGGAAACATGGAATGCTGGAATTACAGTTGGACACCTCAAGCCACACAAACCATTTCCCAAATTGCGACACAGGCTGGAAATGATCCTTTGCCAGTGGATGACTATATGGCACTGCAACCATTATCGGATTTGGTAGGATGCGATCTGAACGGAACATGGACCATTAGTGTTTGTGATCTCTGGGGCGGTGATTCAGGCTACCTGTGCGACTGGGGATTGTCCATAGATCCTTCAATTATCCCAGATGTAACTGAATTCACAACAACTATTGGACAAGAAAGTGACAGTTCTTATTGGGCGGGACCTTCATTTGGAGAAGTCTCGGCAGATGGAAATTCAATCTCGATTGTACCCGACGCAGTTGGAGAATTTGAATTTACCTACACCATTATAAACAATCATGGCTGTACACACGACTCTACCGTAACAATTACTGTAGTCCCTGGTCCCGAAGCAGATGCCGGTGACGATCTCGTTATTTGCGAAGACTCGCTTCAACTAAATGGGTCGGTGGCAGGAACTCCTCCTCCACCACCAAATTGCGAGTATGTTTTGGATATGGTTGATACATTCGGTGATGGATGGAATGGGTTTTCTGTTACTATTATTCAGGATGGTATTGTTGTCGGTACCTATACCATTCCTTCTGGAGGGACATTAAATACTGTATCAATTCCTCTGAATCATGGCTCGGACATACAAATAAATACGAGCAGCGGCAACTGGGATAGTGAAGTCGCTTATTATTTGTACAACCCTGCCGGGGAGGAAGTTTTTTCTGACGAAGGCACGAATACTTCAGGTACACCGATTCAGATCGGCAACAACATATGGAGCGGAGTAGTCGATTGTCAGCCTGGAACTCCGGATTATGTTTTTGAATGGAGTCCGGTAGATGGGTTGTCAGATCCGAATATCCAGAACCCGATGGTGATGGTAAACCAGAATACGACTTATACAATGACTGTCTGGATTGACGGTTCCCCAGAATGTGCAACCACTGACGAAGTGGAGGTTACCATTCCACCCGAAGCCGATCCGGGCCAGGATAACGAACTCACGCTGTGCTACAATTCGCCTACATTTAACCTACTGGACTCTCTTCTCGGTAATCCAACGGATGCCGGAGAATGGACCGACGAGGGCGGCAATGTAGTGGGATCAACCTTTTCTCCTGCTGACCATGCTGACGGCGGCACCTTCTCTTTTACTTATACCGTGACGTTTGGCCCTTGCGTAAAATCTGCAGAACTCATTATCACAGTCCTGGAAGCGGGCCATGAAGATTGTTGTCAGACTTCCGCGGATGCTGGTCCCGATGGTATTGCCTGTGACCTCAATTGGGAACTCAGCGCCGGTCCTGTAGTTGGAACCGGATCCTGGAGCGGACCTCCGGAGGTGACATTCGACAACATCAACGACCCAAATACAACGGTAACGGCTCAATCTCCGGGAGGAGTTATTGAATTGTTCTGGACCGATTCCAACGGTCTGCTTTGTGAGGAAACAGATATGGTGCAGGTTGTGTTTATGGATCCTGTTGAAGTCGAATTCCTGACTATTCCAGCAACATGTCCGGACACCTGTGATGCTATCGTGATGGCTCAACCCTCCGGCGGACTTGGTGAATTCACTTATAACTGGAATGCCGGACTGGCAGGCGCTACACCCGACGAAAGAATTTCCCTGTGTCCCGGAGAAGTAACTGTTGAAATCGAAGATGAATACGGATGTCAGACATCTCTTGCCACACAGGTTACTGAATCGCCTGCTCCGGCTATCAATGCGATTAATGTAACGGATGTATCCTGCAATGGGATGTGCGATGGAAGCATTGTTATCTCAGCACCCGATGCCGTGAGCTATAGTTTTGACGCAGGAAATACATTCGGTACCAGCCATATGCTCGACAGTCTTTGTGCCGGTTCTTTCGGTATCGAAATTCGAAATGAATTAAACTGCCCGAATTTCCAAACGGTAACGGTGACTGAACCGCCAAAACTCAAGGCTGAATTCAGTATGAACCCCTCACCTGTTGACTGGACCAATACCACTGTTCAGTTCAACAACTTGTCTTACCCCGGTCCTTTTACCAGCACTTACTGGGTTTTTGACACGTTGAATTTTCTGGGAACATCCACTGAACAACAACCTTCTTTTACATTTCCAAATACCGACGCAGGAATTTACCCGGTGTCGTTGTGTGTGGAGAATGAAGCCGGTTGTACAGCCTGTACTTCCTATGATCTGGTCGTTAATAAAACACTCTCGCTGTTTGTTCCGAATAGTTTTACCCCCAACGAAGATGGTATCAATGACCTGTTTAAAGCATACCTGAGTACAGAGCATTACAGCAACTACCGCATGCGCATATTTAACCGTTATGGAGAGCTGGTGTATGAGTCAAATGATCCGGAAGTTGGCTGGAACGGCGGAGAAGATTCCGGCACCTATTATGCCCGCGACGAAGTTTATGTAGTTGAGATTCAAGTGACGGATGATATTACTAATGAAGTTATTGAACACACCGGCCACTTAACAATACTTCGATAAATTTTAAAGAATCAGGATAATTTCAGAATAAAAAAAGGGCGCAAATTGCGCCCTTTTTTGTTGAATATTCTTCTGATTTAATCAGGCATCGATATTCGCATACTTCGCGTTGTCTTCGATGAACTGACGGCGTGGTGGTACTTCATCGCCCATGAGCATAGAAAAGACACGGTCGGCATCGACTGCGTTGTCGATGGTGACCCGGCGCAGCGTTCTGTTTTGAGGATTCATGGTGGTGTCCCACAATTGCTCCGCATTCATTTCTCCAAGACCTTTGTAACGCTGAATACCAACCTTACTTTCATTGCCTGGCCCTACCCATTCTGCGATAATGGCATCGCGTTCTTCGTTGCTCCATGCATAGCGATTGTTGCTTCCTTTCTTCAGGAGGTACAACGGCGGTGTCGCAATATACACGTAGCCTTTCTCAATAAGCTCGCGCATGTGACGGAAAAAGAAAGTAAGAATGAGGGTTTCAATGTGACTACCATCGACGTCGGCATCACACATGATGACTACCTTGTGATAGCGCAACTTTTCAATGTTCAAGGCCTTGCTGTCTTCTTCGGTACCGATTCGAACGCCAAGTGCAGTATAGATATTCTTGATCTCTTCGTTCTCAAAAATCTTGTGCTGCATGGCTTTTTCGACATTCAGGATTTTACCCCTGAGTGGCATAATGGCCTGAAAATGCCGGTCGCGACCTTGTTTCGCGGTTCCACCTGCCGAATCTCCCTCCACAAGGTAGAGCTCGCAGTTTTCGGGGTTCTTGTCGGCACAATCGGACAATTTACCCGGCAAACCAGATCCGGAGAGCACATTCTTCCGCTGAACCATTTCGCGTGCTTTTCGGGCCGCGTGACGAGCCGTAGCTGCGAGAATTACTTTCTGAACAATGGCTCTTGCGTCAGCCGGATATTCTTCGAGGTAGTTCGTAAGCATTTCACTCACAGCCTGGCTGACGGCTGCGGTAACATCTCTGTTACCCAGTTTTCCTTTGGTCTGACCTTCGAATTGCGGTTCTGCAACTTTCACCGAAATAACAGCCGTAAGTCCTTCGCGGAAGTCGTCACCGGCAATTTCGAATTTCAATTTGCTTAGCATTCCGCTGTCCTCGGCATACTTTTTCAATGTGTTAGTCAATCCACGGCGAAAACCAGCAAGGTGGGTTCCTCCCTCGTGCGTATTGATATTGTTCACATAAGAATGTAAATTCTCATTATAAGAAGTGTTATATCTCATCGCAACCTCCACTGGAATGTCCTCAATTTCGCCTTCCATATAAATGATTTGGCTCATCAAAGGTTCGCGGCTTTGGTCGATAAACTTAACAAATTCCTTTAAACCACCTTCCGAATAGAATTCTGATTTTACATGTTCGCCATCTTCTTCTTGTCTTTCGTCGGTTAATGAAATTTTCACTCCTTTGTTCAAGAATGAAAGTTCCCGCATACGGCTTGCAAGCGTGTCAAAAGAATACTCTTCAACATTGAAAA
>CALDPJ010000026.1 GCA_937911795.1 uncultured Flavobacteriales bacterium
TAGACGCGACCCGCCAACATTTTGAGGACGACCATGAAATCCGTGTATGTACTAAACGGCCCAAACCTGAATCTGCTTGGTGTTCGGGACCCGGGCACCTACGGCACCCAGACGCTGCACGATATCGAAACGCAGTGTAAAACCGTCGCAGAACAACTGGGGCTTGAGCTGGTGTTTCGCCAATCAAATCATGAAGGCGAACTAGTGGACTGGATCCACGAAGCCGGTCGAGCGGTGTTGCAGGACGACAGCATCGGTGTGGTGCTCAATGCTGGAGCCTATACGCATACTTCGGTGGCGCTCGCCGATGCGATTTCCGGTATCCAGGTGCCAACCATCGAAGTGCATATTTCCAATATTATGCAGCGCGAAACATTCAGGCATACGTCTTATATCAGTGCAGTCGCGGCGGGATGTATTTTTGGATTGGGACTAGACTCTTATGCTCTCGCAGTTGATTATTGTGTGAATTACTTAAATAAACGCTGATTTAATTCAGAGAATTTCGTAACCCCTTTAAAAAAATGAGCCCAAAGAATACTACCATTATACAATCCTTTCAGATTCGGAGAATTATCTAATTTTTTTAAAGCGCGACGGGTTTTATATAGCTTAGGTAAATTCCAATACATTTCCACGTGGGATTTTAGTACCATATAAAAGTTTTTGAATTCACCGCGGAGTAAAAACCGAACACCAGCCACACCATCCAAAGACAAACGATTAAATAATTTAAAAAACAAAATTCCATCGTGATTTTTGATGATCATGAAAAGGCTGTTTCTGAAGTTGAGAAAGGTTTTGCGAGGTGAATTGTATGCTAATGTACCGCCGCCGACATGATAAACCACCGATTCCGGAACAACATAAAAAGTAAAACCTCTTCGTTTTATTCGCCAGCAGAGATCAATTTCTTCCATGTGGGCGAAAAACATCTCATCGAAACCACCGGATTCATGGAAAAGTTCGGAGCGAAGAAGAAAAGCAGCTCCACTTACCCAAAAAACCTCCTTTTCAGAATTGTATTGACCGATATCTGTTTCCTCAGTAGTAAAAATCCGGCCTCTGCAGAAAGGAAAATAATTTTTATCGATAAATCCACCGGAGGCTCCTGCATGTTCAAACATTTCCGGTCGGGCAAAGGATTTTATTTTGGGCTGACAGCCCGCTATGGATTGATCGGATTCAAGTTTCGCTAACAAGGGAACCAGCCAGTTTTCTGTCACCTCGATGTCGGAATTGAGTAAAAGATAATAAGGCGAATCGACGTGTTTTAATGCATCATTATAGCCTTTAGCAAAGCCGCCATTTTCCTCGTTAATGATAATTTCAACCTGCGGAAAATTAGATTTTACAAAGGAAACCGAATCGTCTGAAGAGTTATTATCAGCAACAATAATCCGGGCATTTCCGGAAAACTGTATCACCTTAGGGAGAAAATCTTTGAGAAAGGAAACTCCATTCCAGTTCAGAATTACAACGGCAATCTTATTTAAATTCGTCATTTCGCAACGAAATTAAACTTTTCCGAAAGATTATCGATACAAACTGTTTGATTGACCTCCAAAATGTTCCTGTTTCGTAGAATTGGGATCGTCCACGTTGCCATTTGTCGTATTTCGTCGGTTTAGAGCTTGTGGCCATGCATTATTTTTCAACTCGCCAACCATATCAGAATGCAACAATGAATAATTATTATTGATCAGGTCCGGATTATAGAATATAAAACGTTTATTGCTGAAAACACCAATCTTATCGTATTGCCAGATCTCGTAAGGGTATTCACTTGGAGAAACCTCTCTCGGAATCATTTGTGTCGGCGCTCCATATTGTAAATAAACCCTACCTCTGTCCGTTTCGTAGCCGTCCATAAGGTTTGTACTGAAAACAGATTCGACTAACTGAACCTGTCCTTTATATTGAATCCAGGAATCATAAGCTTTTGATTTTCCGGCTGTCGTAATCCAAAACATCTGAATATATTTTCGCTGATCTTCCACAGTTTTGGTTTTCAGAATCTGGAGAATATTCCGAACTTCACCCGGTCTGGATATTGGGATTAAACTGCCCAAATAATAAGACACGCTGTCATTAGTTAATGAAGCCTGAAATGCAGGGTCGATAATTGTATTTTCCAGCGTTAAATATTCAGTGGCCGATTCAATTTCCCGTTCGAATGAATAAGCTGTTTGCGCCACCACCTCTTGCTCGCGATTGATTAATGTGTATTCTACAACATATTTGCCTGCAGGGACGTTCACAAGACTCATTTGCCTGATCACAGGAACCACAGGCGCGGCTTTAACTTTGAAAATATCAGACAATTCAGCAAATTCCTCTCCGCTATCGGCATTAATAACGGTTTGTTTCAGTCCGAAAACGGAATCTTTGCTCAGATGCGTATTGTAAATCTCAAAATAAACCGGAAGATTTAAGGATTCTTCATTAAAATAATTGTTCAAACGCGGATAAATATCATATCCTGATTTATAAAACATGGAAGTTCCATCTCCTTTAGCTGCATAATCGGCCACCTGTACATCTGAAATCTGAACTGATTTTCCGAGTTCATCTATCACAAGCGTTTGAGTTGCCGTTAAACTTTCAGAAGTAGAATTCATGTCAAAAATTTCGAGCATATACTGATAAACACCCGGTGAAAGTTGATATCTACGAATATCGTAAAAGTCATCAATTACAGAATCGCGCATGATTGGTGTTTTGAGACGATAAACATCGTTGACAATGCTACTGTCGTTTTGTGTTATTTGCATAGCGACTGCGATTTCACCTTGTAAGCCTTCCTCGACGGGCAAATATTCCAAAGTATAACCGGAAAAAAGCAATTGGATTTCAAGATAGTTACCAAGTTCAGGATCATAATATTGCTTGCTATCCAAAAATACCCGAACTGACTTTTGTGCGTGCAGGTTAGCCACATTCAGCAGTACCAGAATAAGCGTAAAAAATGTGATTTTTAACATAAGAACAATTATAAATGTAAAGTTACAAAAAGACGATGTAAATAAATAATGAAAGCGGATCAATTAATTTTACGGTATAATTAACTGATTTAACGGTCTGGCCTGCAAGTTAGGAACTAAGTTCAAAATCCCTGAAACGAAAAAAAACAATCTTTTTGAAAATAAATGTTGTGTGAATATAAGATATTACTAATTTTGCGCCCGGAGAGTTGGCAGAGTGGTCGATTGCGGTAGTCTTGAAAACTATTGAACCGCGAGGTTCCGGGGGTTCGAATCCCTCACTCTCCGCAGGAAATATGATGTTAAAAGAGTTTTGTTTATACAGAACTCTTTTTTTTTGATCGTAAATTGAGGGATGAGAACCCTGGGGTTCGTGCCGGAGCGAAGCGAAGACCATGTAGCGAAGCGAAATAATCCCTCACTCTCCGCAGAAATAGAATTAAGAAGAGTTTCGGTTTAATCGGGACTCTTTTTTTTATGTATAAACTGAGGGATGAGAACTCCCGGGGGTTCGTGCCGGAGCGAAGCGGAGACAATGGAGCGAAGCGGAATAATCCCTCACTCTCCGCAGAAATAGAATTAAGAAGAGTTTTGGTTTAACCAG
>CALDPJ010000027.1 GCA_937911795.1 uncultured Flavobacteriales bacterium
CATTGGTTGTTATCGGGAGTCCAGTTTTCGGTGGTTTCCCTGCTCTTCACTTCTCCGTTTTTTTTGAAGATGATGAATTCACCGATGGGTTGATCATGTTCGTATTGTTGCTGCGAAAGAAGCTGGCCGTTTTTATAAAAAGTTTTTAATGAGCCATGAAGTTTGCCTTCGCTGTAATTGATCTCTTCATTTATTTGACCGGTCGGAAAATAAATGAAATGAGTGCCGTGGAGTTTTCCATCATTAAAAGTTTTTTCTTCGAGAAGTCTTCCCTTCGCGTCGTACTCTGAAAATTTTCCATGAGGAACGCCATTGACGTATTGACCTTCGGCCAGTTTGTTGCCATTTCGGTAGTAAGTAACATTTTGGCCACTGAAAAAACCATCTTCATAATACTTTATCGAGAGTGTATCACCCGATTTGTAATAATCGATCCAAATGCCAATCTTTTTCCCGGCTTCATTAAATGAGCCTTCTGTTTTAACACGTCCGTTTGGAAAGTTTTCAATGAAATCAGTGGTTTGAGCATGAATTTCGACAGAAAAAGTGAAAAATACCCAGACCGGACAGAGCGCTACGAAAGCGCTTTTAATTGATAAAATGCTGAGTCGGTTCATCTGGCTGCCCGTTGAAATCGAAAGAAAAGTTATACATTTCGAATACGGGCTAAATTAAGCAACTAAACCAAAAAAGATCGCCTTTTTACGTATCGGATTTCTACTCAAATCGTTTTCCACAGGGTATGTTTATTATTCAAAAAAAAAATCCACTCAAAGTTGAGCGGATTTTTTATTGCGAAAAAGTCTGATAATAAGGATTGTTGCGAAACATCAAAATCAATAACTTTTGCGCTTTTTACTTTTTAGTTGGTCGGCCTTGCAACCCAGGCAAGTGAGACCTTCTGTCAGCATTGTCCAGGTTGAGCCTACCATATCGCGGTCGTAGGTATTGGTGGTGTTTTTAATGTCGTAGATTACACGATCCAGATCATCACTGAAGTGTACCGATTTCCCTGGCGGAACGCGGACCTCAATATAAATTGCCTGGCTTCTGAACCGGTCGTTTTTCGGAAAAGTCAAATAAGGTTGAAAGGCAATTCGATTTTCGTTTGATTCAAATCTGTATTCAATATTCTCGGCGCGTGTAATTGCTGCGGATGTGTTCATTCCACGGGCAGACCGGAACACTGCAATTTCAAACACTGTATCCTGGACATTTTCTACCACATTGACTTTTGGGTAACCAAGATAAACTGTTTCTCCTTCAATTTTACTCATTCCGAAAACAGGGATATGGGAACTGGGTATATAATGCTTCGGAAAATGAGGATCGGGTAGAACTTCCAGATACAATGTGTCATGCTGCATATCGTTCAGAGAAGTAAGTTCAAAATGTTCCTGCTTTTCCGCAAATTCACTTGCTGTTTTTAAACCTACAGTAAGTAAGGTAAAAAACCCAATGAACCATAAAATGGACAGGCCGATTCCAAGCCCTTTGATTTTATGTTTCATACCGAAGAGTAGACGAAATCCACTGTAAAGCAAAGCGATTAACGGAATGCCAAACGTTATGAAAAAGGCGGCAGTAAACCACCATCCAATATTCTCCGGAGATATTACCAGTTGCGAAAATTCGTAAATGTGGCTAATAGGGTATGACTGGCCATCGATTTGCAACATATTGGCATTTTCTATTCCGAGCACAGCCAAAGTGAAAGCAAGGGAGAGAACGACTGCAATGATGATGAACAGAATTCCGACGATTTTAACAATCGCTTTCAACAATAGCAACAAGGCTTTACCGATGAAAATGAAGACATCTTCAACACCTGTTCTGGCACGTCTTCCGAATTCTGTTGCTTCATCGGGGTTGGCTATTCCACCAACGTTTTTTTTTACTCTTTCAAACGATTCGGAAACCTTTCTTCCGATGTTTTCTGCTGTGACCGGCTCACCGCGCATTTCAAGTTTGTCGGCTGCGGTTTTTGCTTCGGGCATGATCACCCACAGGATAATATAAATTGGAATTCCGGCCAGACCACCCAAAGTGAGTAGAACAAAAGCCAGACGAATCCACACCGGATCGGTTCCAAAATGGGCTGCTATACCTGACGCAACACCGGCCACTGATTTGTTATCGGGATCACGAAAAATCCTTCGGCTTCTTTTTCTTGTCCGCGGCGGAGTGTCGTGTATATCTTCAGCGCCTTCATCTATAAAGGCTTCTGGTTGTCCGAGGATAGAAATGACATATTCGACATCGCTTCCATCAATTACCTGACGTTTGTCATCGAGTCGCTCGCGAAATAATTCTGCAATTCGGATTTCAATGTCGGTCATTATTTCGTCTACTCCGTCGGCCGATGTAAAATAACTGCGAATGGTAGCCAGATATTTTTGTAATCGTTGATAGGCAATTTCATCAATGACAAAAGCAAAACCACTGATGCTTATAGATATGGTCTTATTCATTTTAGTTGGTTTTCTGTGTAGTTAATTTCACGGCACTTTCCAGTTCGTTCCAGGTTTCATCCAGTTCTTTCAGAAAAGTGTGACCCAATTCTGTGAGTCTGTAATATTTGCGAGGGGGCCCACTTTTGGATTCCTCCCAGCGATAGTCGAGCAGGCCCATGTTTTTTAGTCGCGTCAGCAGCGGGTATAGTGTACCTTCTACCACCATGATCTTGGCCGAAGTCAGCTCCTCCAGCATATCGGAGGCATATACTTCCCCTCTTGAAATGATGTGCAGGATGCAAAACTCCAAAATTCCCTTGCGCATTTGCACTTGTGTGTTTGCTACTTTCATCAATTGTCAAATTTAAGGATTATAAACAGTCCGGCACCGGTTCTGGATGATCGTAGGAGACCAATGACAACGGGTTGTTTCCAACCATCAATAGAAAAACAATACCAAAAATAATTTAGATACTTGGTTATACCAGTTTCCTTGTTAAAAACGCATGCTAAAATGTGTTTTGTCAGAGAAAAAACAAGGCTGGGACATCACAAAGAGCGATTTTAAAAAAACGTGTCAAGTATGGATTTTTTTGTATTGTTTAATTTCAGCTGAGTCCGCTTTTAGGAAGGTGTTATTACAACGTACATCAGCTTGTACGAAAGCGGACAATATC
>CALDPJ010000028.1 GCA_937911795.1 uncultured Flavobacteriales bacterium
CCACATCAACTCCATCACCACATCAACTCCATCAACTCCATCATCATATTTTTTTGCCGTTGGCCCATTACATTTATTACTTTAGCGCGACCGCTACAACATGAAGGATAAATACGCCAAACGAAGGGCGCGCAGTTCAGCCGCAAGTACCATCATCAGCATTGCGCTGGTGTTGTTTATGATTGGTTCATTGGCGCTGTTACTGCTCAACGCGCGGGAATTGTCGATTTATGTGAAAGAGAACATACAGGTGCAGGTTTTTCTTAACGAAGACGCCCGCGATGTGGACATGATGCAGCTCAAAAAAACCATTGACGCAGAAGCCTATCCGAAAGAAACCCGTTTTGTAACCAAAGAAGAAGCAGCGAAAATTCTTCAGGAAGAACTGGGCGAAGATTTCATCGCTTTTCTTGGATTCAACCCTTTGCTGCCGAGTATAGATATTCGCCTCAATGCAGATTATGCGCATCCGGACAGCATTCAGTGGATTGCTTCGAATCTTCAGCAAAATACGCTGGTTCACGAGGTGGCCTATAGTCCCGACCTGATTCAGAAAGTTTACGATAATGTGAATAAGATCAGTGTCATCATGTTGATTTTCAGTGGGCTTCTTTTGTTGGTTGCCATCGCGCTGATCAACAATACCATCCGGCTGGCCATGTACTCTCGCCGGTTTACCATCCGAAGCATGCAATTGGTTGGAGCCACACAATGGTTCATCCGCAGACCGTTTGTTTGGCAGGGAGTGTTGAATGGTTTTTATGCCGCGGTAATTGCGTCCGGAATGCTGACCGGTCTTATTTATCTCGCGCAGAGAGAGGTGCCCGAGTTTTTTGAACTACAGGATCTCGAAACTTTTTTGATGGTTTTCGGAATTGTATTATTGATCGGAGTTTTGCTCTCACTGGTTTCTACATTACTGGCTGTAGGGCGTTATCTGCGACTGAAGCTGGACGACCTGTATTAGTGTTTGTTGATCGATTTCTATTGAACCCTTATATTTGACCCATGACAACAGAAGAGCCCAAAGATCAGTTTGCCTTTACACGTATCAACTACATCATTTTGTCGGTTGGCCTGGCGGTACTTTTAATCGGTTATCTGCTCATGACGGGCGGTGGAAGCGATGATCCGAATGTTTTCAATGAAGAAATTTTCAGTGCGCGCAGAATTACGGTAGCACCCATTGTGGTGATGCTTGGGTATGCAGTGATTTTTTATGCCATAGTAAAGAAAGGTGACTAGCGCAATTTGGTTTATTTCGTTTCAGTTTCTTAAGAAGTCCGCTATTTTTTCCGCATGAGCATCATTGAGGCCATTATCCTCGGAATCATCCAGGGACTCACAGAATTTTTACCGGTCAGCAGCAGCGGACACCTTGAAATCGGCAAAGCAATTCTCGGCGACAATAGCCTGCCGTCCGAAAGTCTGATGTTTACCGTAGTGGTTCACGCGGCTACTGCGCTCAGCACCGTGGTGGTGTACCGGAAAGACATCGCCGAATTGTTTCTCGGATTGTTTCAGTTCAAAGTCAACGACGAAAGTATATTCGCGCTGAAGATCATCATCTCAATGATTCCCGCGGTATTTGTTGGATTGTTTTTCGAGGAGGAAATCGAACAGCTATTCAGCGGAGAATTATTGCTGGTTGGGGCCATGCTGGCCATCACAGGCTTGCTGCTTTTTCTGGCAGATCGCGCGAAAAACACCGATAAGCCGGTTTCTCCGCTCAATGCGCTGATCATCGGAATTTCACAGGCAATTGCGATACTTCCGGGCATTTCAAGATCGGGAGCCACCATTGCTACTTCGGTGTTGCTGGGGGTTGATCGGTCTAAAGCCGCCCGATTTTCATTTCTGATGGTCGTGCCGCTGATTCTCGGAAAAATTGCAAAGGATGTACTGGATGGTGGATTGTCTATGAATGCCGCCCAGTCTCCACAACTGATCGCCGGGTTTCTGGCCGCGTTTGTCGCAGGAATCATAGCCTGCAGATTGATGATTGCACTCGTCAAAAAAAGCAAGCTCATCTATTTTTCCATCTACTGTTTTGCGGTAAGTTTCGTCTGCATTCTTTACACCCTTTTTGCCTGATTCCTTGATTGAAGCCACCACCAATCCCGATGAACTCAACCCTCCGGAAGGTCAGCTTCTGCTGGTGAATAAACCGCTGAACTGGACTTCATTTGATGTGGTGAATAAGTTGCGTTATCACATCAAGCGGTCGTATCAACTGAAAAAAATTAAAGTAGGTCACGCAGGTACGCTCGATCCCCTGGCAACGGGGTTATTGTTGATCTGCACCGGAAGAAAAACCAAAGAACTGCACCTGCTTACAGGACTGGAGAAAACCTATACCGGATCTTTTATCATCGGCAAAACCACACCATCCTTCGATCTGGAAACGGAAGTGAACGAAGAATTTGCGATCGATCATATCACCGAAGAAAAAATTCACCAAACGGCTGCAGAAATGATCGGGGTGCAGGATCAGATTCCACCGCTGTTTTCGGCGAAAAAGGTAGACGGTAAAAGAGCCTACCACGCCGCCAGAAAAGGTTCCGATATGGTGCTCGCTGCCAGTCAGGTAGAAATTCTCGATTTCCGAATTACAGCCATTGAAATGCCCCGCGTCGATTTTCTCATCAGTTGCAGCAAAGGCACCTATATTCGGTCGATTGCGCGTGATTTCGGGACGAATCTCGGAAGCGGAGCATATTTGTCAGCGCTTACCCGCACGGCTTCAGGTCCGTATAGTTTAACAAATGCCTTTGATTTAGAGGAGCTTGTTGCTCTGCTTTCCGAACCGAAACCGGGGTTATGAAAGTCGGGCTTTTATAAGTATCTTCGCAGCCCCGTAATTCTGGATAAAACGCACGCATATATGAAGCTCTCCCAATTCAAATTCAAACTTCCTCAGGAACTCATTTCCAAGTATCCGGCAGAAAATCGTGACGATTCACGCTTGATGATTCTGCACCGGGACAGCGGTGAAATAGAACACAAAAAATTCAGCGACATCATCAATTACTTTGATGAAGACGATACGCTGATTCTGAACAACACCAAAGTATTCCCCGCTCGTTTGTACGGAAATAAGGAAAAAACCGGAGCGAAAATAGAAGTGTTTCTGTTGCGTGAACTGAACCGCGAAAGTTTGTTGTGGGATGTGCTTGTAGATCCTGCACGTAAAATCCGGATCGGTAATAAACTCTACTTCGGTGAGGACGATTCTCTTGTGGCCGAAGTAATCGACAATACCACTTCACGTGGCCGAACGCTTCGCTTTTTGTTCGACGGTCCGTACGACGAGTTCAAGAAAACAATGATGTCGATGGGAGAAACGCCCATTCCAAAATACCTCGATCGTCCGGCAGAAGAGCAGGACGTCGATCGTTATCAAACGGTTTTCGCGAAAAATGAAGGTGCCGTTGCTGTTCCGACCGCTGGTTTGCACTTCAGCAAATCTCTCCTGAAAAGACTTGAGTTAAAAGGTGTTCATTTTGCTGAAGTCACGCTGCACGTTGGTTTGGGAACTTTTCGTCCGGTTGAGGTTGAAGATCTCACCAAGCACAAAACCGATTCAGAGCAGCTGATCATCAATCAGCAAGCTTCTGATATCGTCAACAGAGCCATTGATAAAAAGAAGCGGGTTTGCGTCGTAGGAACTACTGCTATGCGGGCGATTGAAACATCGGTTTCTACCGGCGGACACCTGAAGCCCTTCGAAGGATGGACGAATAAATTCATTTTTCCTCCGTACGAATTCAATATTCCGAATGCGATGATCTCCAATTTTCACGCTCCGGAATCTACTTTACTCATGATGGTTGCTGCATTTGGTGGATACGATCACGTGATGAATGCATACAAAGTTGCCATAAAAGAGAAGTACAACTTCCTGGCTTACGGCGACGCTATGCTCATCATTTAATGCAATCCGCTGGTGCATCCAGAGCGGCAATAATTGTTGCCGGAGGTGTCGGCTTCCGGATGGGCACCACCATTCCCAAGCAGTTTCTGTTGTTGCACGGAAAACCTGTGCTGTCGTATTGTTTGCGCGCATTTTACGAGTTTGATCCGAATCTTCGACTGATTGTTGTACTGCCCAAAGAACACATTGATCTCTGGAAGGAAGTAGGCAAAGAAATTTCACTGGAAATTCCACACGAGATTGTTGCCGGTGGAGAAGAACGATTTTTCTCTGTACGCAATGGAATTCAGGAGCTCAAAGATGAAACCCTGGTCGCTGTGCACGATGGCGTACGACCCTTGGTTTCGGCACAAACCATCGAGCGGGTTTTTAATGCTGCTGAAGAGCACGGTGCCGCGGTGCCAGTATTGCCCGTAACCGATACGCTCCGGCAAATTTCTGACGCAGACAGCAAATGGGTAGATCGGTCACAATATGTCCGGGTGCAAACGCCCCAATGTTTTAAAGTAGCAGACCTGAGAGCAGCCTATGATCAACCATTTTCCTCCGAATTTACCGACGATGCCAGTGTGGTTGAAAAAGCCGGAATGGCCATTCACCTGGTCAAAGGAAACCCGGAGAACCTTAAAATAACCGGTCCGGAAGACCTGCCGGTGGCCGAAGCCTTTCTGCCTCAACAATAAGCCTTACCTTTGCGCGACGCAAAACCTTCATGAAGAAAGATCTGAGAAATACCTCGTTAGAGGAATTAACCGCTTTTCTGACAGAGCACGGTGAAAAAGCCTTTCGCGCCAAACAGGTGCACGAATGGTTGTGGAAAAAATCTGCGACTTCCATCGATGCAATGACCAATTTGTCGGTCGGCACCCGGAGGTTGCTGAACGAGCATTTTGAAATTCGTCCGGTGACCATTGGTGAGCGTCAACTGAGTGCTGATGGTACTGTGAAATACGGTTTCAGATTACACGACGGTTTTGTGGTTGAAGGTGTGTTAATACCGACCACGAACCGTACAACGGCCTGTATTTCGTCGCAGGTTGGATGCAGCCTTGCGTGTAAGTTCTGCGCTACAGGCCGGCTCAAGCGCGAACGAAATCTGCGATCGGACGAAATTTATGATCAGATATCGACAATTGCACGGGATGCAATAGAACGCACCGGAAAGCCGCTGTCGAATATCGTATACATGGGAATGGGTGAGCCTTTGTTGAATTACAGCAATACAATTGAATCCATTGCCCTTATCACCGGTGAAAATGGACTCAATATTTCACCACGACGGATTACGGTTTCGACTGCTGGAATTGCGAAAATGATCCGCAGATTGGGAGATGACGAAGTGAAATTCAACCTGGCACTTTCGCTGCACGCAGCCAACGATGCCAAGCGCGATCAGATTATGCCGATCAACGAGCAAAATACGCTCGAATCGCTCGCCGATGCGCTGAAGTATTTTCACGAAAAAACCGGATCACGGGTCACGTACGAGTACATCATTTTCAAAGATTTCAACGATCAGATTGAAGATGCGCGCGAGTTGGCGGAGTTCTGCAAACACGTGCCCTGTAAAGTGAACATCATTGAATACAACCCGATTGACGATGGCGGATTCGCTCAGGCAGATGTTGAAAATGTCGATGCCTTTGCGGCTTACCTTGAATCGAAAAACATCATCGTGAACATTCGCAGAAGCCGTGGAAAAGATATCGACGCGGCCTGTGGTCAATTGGCAAACAAGAACAAGGCGGCGGTTTAGTGTCCGTCTATAAACGAAGCTTCTATTCCGGCCATCAAACTATGCCTGTTTGTAGCGCGTGCGAGAAGTACATTAATACTTAACCAGTTTCTTCACCTCAATTGCGCCACCTTCAGTTGAAACGTGCACAAAATAAATTCCCGGTTTCCATTCCGATGAATCGATTTCTACCGAGGGATTAATGCGGAATATTTTCCAAATCATTTTTCCACCGGAATCATAAACAGTACAATTTACAGGGCCTGAAAAATTTGCTTGAAGATTTATCGTAAAGAAATCTCCTGTTGGATTGGGATAAAGCTGAAATCCGGTCTTGCTTGTAAAATCTTCCATCGAAGTGGGATTATCCAATTTCCACGTTTCCCTCAGGCGTTCGCCATCGGTAACAATTCCTGTGGTGTAATAAAATACGTTGTTGTAAGAAAATGAAATTCCGCCGCGTCGACCGGAATCAGGTAGCGGCGTGAGTTCCTGCCAGGATAAATCGGTGAGGCTGAATCGCCAGTAGTCGTTATGCGCTGTTTGTAAAGAATCTATTCCACCGAAAAACACGAGTTGATCACCGAAAGTCTGCATCGCGACATGGGTGCGGCCGAATTCAGGAAAGGTGCCGACTATATTCCAATCATCCTCTACCGGATCATATTCAACCAGATTTTTCCGAAAATATCCATTTTCATCCCGTCCGAAAATCAAATAACCTTTATTGTTGGCAGCAATGGCCGTAGAACGCCACCGGCCACCAAAGGGGAAATCGTTCTTTTGGCTCCAGGTCTCACTGCTCATGTCAAAGGCCCATATTTCATTTAACGCAATAGCTGTTTCATGTCGGCCACCTATGATATATGCTGTATTTCCTATAACAAACGAAGCCGCCCCACCCCGGCCGGAAGCAGGTAAAGCGGACATTGAATTCCATTCATCAAGAACGGGGTCGTATTGCCATAAATCATTTTTAAAGTCATCACCAGCAACTCCCCCGAATACGAAACCCGTCACGCCATCAGTAAAAGCCGTTGCGTACTGTCTTTCTTCGCCGTCGGGCAAGGAGGCAACGGTCGTCCAGATTTCTGTGGATGCATCAAACGAATGAAAATCGCCCAATTCTGCCCACCACGGAGTAAGTCCTGTTCCGCAATAGGCTTTTGTTCCAATTACAAAACCGACTCCATCGTCCCGCTCGGTAGCCGGAAAATCATCAAGCTCCGTCCATATTTGGGCATTCACCAAAAAAGGGAAGAGAAACAGGAAAATTATCAATCTCATGAAAGGAAATAGGTTGGTTCTGATCCAAACGCCAAAATAGTTTTTCGATTGTATGGATGGTGATTATCCATTTTGCAAATGACGATGCATTCCGGACAAATGATGCAAAATAAACAACACATAGTGCGGAATGTGCTAATGGTGCAGAATCGAATTGCAGTATTTCGCTTCCGGAATTTTAAACTCAAAACTCAATCAAAATGAAAACACTTACACCTATTATTATTTCTTTGTTTTTAGCAGGTCCATTCTTTTCCATAGCCCAACCCGGAGCCATGGATATGACTTTTGCAGAGAATGAAGGAATCCTAACAACCAACTTTTTATACTTCCATGAAGAATGGATGACGCATTCTGTTATTGATAGCCAGGACAGAATCTGGATGGCCGGCTCCACCACCCAGGGAGGCGATGGCAAAATTCTATTGGTTCGCCTTACGCCTGATGGTCAATACGATCCAACTTTTTCTGACGATGGTAATCTGATCATTGATATTGCGGACAACAACACAGAAAATGTTCATGGCATCACCATGCAGGGTGATAAGGTTATTGTAGCCGGACGCACTATTGCAAATGGAGTAGTAGAGCCATTTGTGTTGCGATGTACTCCTGCCGGAGGACTGGA
>CALDPJ010000029.1 GCA_937911795.1 uncultured Flavobacteriales bacterium
CCATCAGCTCGTTTTCGCTAATGGGGCCGTTGGATAATTTCGTCCAGAAGCTCGGAATTCTGGAACATTACAACAGCATGAGTCGCGGGGTGATTGATTCGCGCGATGTGGTTTATTTTGTAGCACTCCTTGCGGTTTTTGTCCTGTTGACAAAGACCGTTTTACAAAGCAGAAAATGGTAAAATGAGAAACAGATCTGCTTCCCGCGATATCATCCAGTTGTTGCTGAGCTTCCTCATTATCGGAGCGCTGGCCTGGCTGAGTTCTGTCTTTTTTGTGCGATTTGACCTGACCTCCGAAAAAAGACACACGCTCACAGATAATACCATTGAGTTCCTTGAGGATCTCGACGAGCTGATTTACCTGAAGGTTTATCTGAAGGGGGAGTACCCGGCCATTTTCAAGCAGCTCGAAATAGCTACCCGCGAGAAACTTCAGGAAATGCGGGCCTACAGCAACGGAAACCTCGAGTTCGAATTCATCAATCCTTCCGAAGTGGAGGACAAAACCACGCGCGAAGACAATTACCGAAAGCTGATAGAGTCAGGACTACGGTATACTACCTTGCAGATTCGCGAAAAAGACGGGGTGAGTGAGAAAATCATTTTTCCTGCAGCCGAAGTTACCTTCCGGGGAAAAACGCTGCCGCTTCAATTGCTGAAAAGTCAGGAGCGAATGCCCAATGCAGAAATGATCAACAACTCCATCAACAACCTGGAGTACGAGCTCATGAATGTGTTTTACCAGTTGCAGCAAGCCCAGAAACCAAGGGTGGCTTTCCTGCAGGGAAATGGCGAGCTGGATGAAATGGAAACCGGTGATATTGCTCAGGCGCTTGATGAATTCTATCGAGTGGATTACGTACAGATTGACGGTCGCATCAATGCGCTGACAAAAAGAGTGGCCGAAACCAACTACCGCGAAAATATTTACGATGCATTGATTGTAGCCAAACCTACTCAGCCGATCGACGATAAGGATAAATACATCATCGATCAGTTTGTGATGCACGGAGGGAAAGTGATCTGGCTGCTCGATGCGATGAACGCAAGTATGGACAGTCTGGAAGGCCGCGACCTGACAATGGCCTTGTCAATGGACCTGAACCTGGACGACCTGTTGTTTAAGTACGGTGTTCGTATCAACAAAAACCTGCTGATTGACCGCACCTGCGCACCGATTGGAATCATGACCGGACCAATGGGTAACCAGCAGCAAATGGAATATTTTCCGTGGTATTTCAAGCCCCTCATCGTTTCCGACAGCAATCATCCGATTGTCAGTAACCTCGATCCGATTGCCATGGAATTTGTGAGCAGCATCGATACCCTGCCCAGAAAAGGGGTGCGCAAAAACATCTTGCTGACTACCTCGCCCTATACCCGAATTTTCCGAAGTCCGGTCCGGGTCAGTCTGAATATAGTGCGTATCGACCCTGACTTCGGGAACAACCGCAGTCCTGAGCAACCCGTTGCTGTGATGTTGAACGGAACTTTTGAATCGGCATTTAAAAACCGTTTGTCTCCCCTGATGACCGATAACGAGGAAATTGGTTTCATAGAAGAAAGCAAGCCGACCAGTATGTTGGTGGTAGCCGACGGAGATGTTGTCCGAAATCAGGTCAACCGGTCGCGCGGGCAGATTTACCCACTGGGATTTGATCGCTATGCCGGTCGAAAACTGTACGGAAACCGCGAGTTTCTGGTGAATGCGGTGAATTATATGCTCGGAGATGCCAGCCTGATTTCGATCCGGTCGCGAAACGTTACTTTGCGCCAACTGGATATGGAGCGACTGCTCTCCGAAAAACTACAATGGCAGATTCTGAACATCGTGCTGCCGGTGTTGCTGATTTTCTTGCTGGGATTTGTTCAGTATTTTATGCGGAAAAGAAAATACGCTGGAAACTAAAAGATTGTCATGAAAAAAATTCTTGTTTTATTGCTGATAACCGGTGTGTTGGCAGCCGTAATTTACTGGGTAACGCAGCATGATCCTTATGCGGCGGCTCCGTTAACCACGGCAGATTTCGCCATTGAAGATACTTCTGCTGTTGGACGTGTAGACATCACCGACTCCGAAGGGAACAAGGTCAGCATTTCCCGGGGGGAAAATGAAATCTGGATGGTGAATGAAAAATTTCGCGCGCGGGAAGATGCCATCGATCTCATTTTAAAAACGTTTCGGTTGATCGAGATTAAACATCCCGTCGCTTTAAATGATAGAGAAGGCATTCTGCGATTGATGGCCGGAAGACATACCTACGTTCAGGTCTTCAACCGTAACGGAGAATTTATACAGGCGTATTATATGGGCACCATGACCGCCGATCAACGCGGCACGTATATGGTGCTCGAACGACCGGGTATCGGACGAACCGAGATTCCGTATGTGATGACGATGAAGTCATTTTATGGCTATTTGAATTCACGCTTTTTTACCGATGAACTGGATTGGAGAGACCGGATAATTTTGCGTTATCCCGACCTTGATATCAACCGGGTAGAGGTGCACAATCATTTGCATCCCGACCGCTCTTTTGCAATAGAATATAAAGGTGGAAACGACCTGAGCCTTTTTCAGCTTCCGGCCAATACACCAATTACGGATTTCGACACTTCCCGCGTAAAAGATTATTTACTGCTCTATAAGCGGGCGGGTAGCGAAACCTACGACCTCGCATTTGAGCAACAACAGATCGATTCGGTTCTTGCGCGCAATCCGGATTTTGAGATCATCATTGCAGCAAACGAACCTGCCAAAAACAAACACCTGAAAATGTTTTTGCGTCCTGCCGCGCCCGGTGATGAAATGGACGATGGCACTCCTGCAGAATTCGATCGTGAAATTATGTATGCTACGCTGAATGGTAAAGAATTGTTCCGCATCCAGCGCTTCATCTTCGATGCCTTTTTAACACCTAAACAGGCGTTTACCCACGAACTCGACTTTTAAACAATTGTGCGATCAGTGTGGATAAATCGCTGGCGGCTGCTAGGCGTAAAGAGCTATATTTGTAACCCATCAAAAATTCAGTTTCAAAAGATTTCCATATGAAATTCATCGTTTCCAGTACGGCGCTGTTAAAGCAACTGCAACTTTTGGGAGGTGTTTTGCACACTTCCAACACACTTCCGATTCTCGACAATTTTTTGTTCGAAATCAACGACGGTGTGCTGACACTTTCAGCTTCCGATCTCGAAAGTACGATGACCGCAACCATGGAAGTTGAAGCGCGTGATTCCGGCGTGATCGCCATTCCGGCAAAAAAGCTGCTCGAATCATTGAAAACCTTTGCCGAGCAACCGCTCACTTTTACCATCGACGACAAAACTTTCGGAGTGGAGATTTCTTCTGACTTCGGGAAATACAAACTCGCGGGGCAAAACGGACTCGAATTTCCGAAGAACCCGACCATCGACGATCCGACCGAGGTAACGCTCGAAGCCGAAGTATTGGCCGATGCCATCAACTCTACATTGTTTGCCACGGGCAACGACGATCTGCGCCCGGTGATGAGCGGAATGTTCTGTGAGTTGTCGAAAGAGCACATTCGTTTTGTGGCCACCGACGCGCACAAATTGGTTCGCTACACGCGTACTGATGTGAAAGCAGACAGCGAGGCTTCGTTCATCATCCCGAAGAAACCGCTCAATCTGTTGCGGTCTATTTTTGCTGCGACCAATGCGCCCGTAAAACTGGAATTCAACGAAACCAATGTTCGGTTTTCGTTTGACAATATTTCTCTGATTGCGCGTCTGATTGACGGGAACTATCCGAATTACGAAGCCGTGATTCCAAAGGACAACCCCAATAAAATGACAATCGACCGGATTGCATTTCTGAGCTCGGTGAAAAGGGTTTCTATTTTCTCGAACAAAACCACGCACCAGGTGCGGTTAAAAATCACCGGAAAGGAACTCGCTGTTTCTGCCGAGGATCCGGACTTTTCGAACGAAGCGAACGAGCGATTGACGTGCAGCTACGAAGGCGAGGACATGGAAATTGGTTTCAACTCAAAGTTTGTGATCGACATGCTCGCGAACATCGAAACCGACGAGGTGTTGCTCGAACTCAGCGCCCCCAACCGCGCCGGAATCCTGATTCCCCAAAGCTCCGAAGAACAAACCGACGTGCTGATGCTCGTGATGCCGGTGATGTTGAACAACTAAGATTTTCTTTTTGCAAAAAGATTGAAACCCGGTGGAGACGCCGGGTTTTTTTGTGGGCTTTTTTGCGGAGTGCACGGTGATGTGGATAAGTAGCTGTTTGTTAGATAGGGGAAAGTGGTATATTGGGCGGGGAAATTGGTTTAACGATAACGACGAATATTATTGTCACAACATAATTGACAATAATTCAACAATAAACATGTTGGTCTTTTGGGCAAGCTGGTGCGGTCCATGTAGAAAAGAAAATCCAAATGTGGTAAAAGCCTATCAGCAATTTAAAGATCTAAACTTCCAAGGTGGTAATGGGTTTACCGTTTATAGTGTTTCCTTAGACAGAAATAAAAGCTCTTGGGAAAATGCAATTATTAAAGATGGTATGGGTTGGAAAAATCATGTAAGCGATTTAAAATTTTGGGGTTCTGAAGCTGCTCAAATTTATAATGTTAGATCAATACCTGCTGCTTATTTAATTGATGGCAATGGTATAATTGTTCAAAAAGGCTCTGCTCTTCGAGGTAATAATCTTATAAAGCTATTGGATAGCTTAAAGAAATAAAATTTTTCATCTACATATTTTAAAAGACAGGATCAATGCCTGTCTTTTTTATGTCAATTTGTCAAAGATTGAGAAATGGCAAACTAATTGAAAATGTAAAGAACTTAAAGTTTACAAGCTATGAGCAATAAAGAAAAAGATGAATTTGAAAACATATCAGAAGATATGAATGACAATAAACAAGCTACACAAGAAGTAGGCAATGAGTCAAACGAATT
>CALDPJ010000030.1 GCA_937911795.1 uncultured Flavobacteriales bacterium
AGCAATTGCTCAACGGTGGGTTTGAGGAAACTTACATAGATAGCACTACATTCTTCTGGGAGTCTTTGATCCCGGTAAACTGGAGATTTGGTATGTATATACCGACTGACGGAGCATGTCCCTATATGGGTGCATTAACCAATGATAGTCATTCAGGGGAATGGGCAGTTGAATTGGAAACGCTGGGTTGTGCCCCGTCAAGTGTTGCTGGATCCATGTGGTATTCAGCCGAAAATTCAGGAATGATAGCTCCGGTAATTAACGATCGCCCGGATCAACTCACGTTTTACTATAAATTCAGTCCGGTCGGAGGTGATAGTGCTAGATTCAGCTCACTGCTTTTTAACTTTCCAGACAGTCTTTCTTTATATGATCCCGGCTGGTTTGAAGCCATTGACACAGTAGCATATATCAAGGATTTTATTCCAGATGCTTCAGATCAATATATTCAAAGAATTTCCAATTTTAATTATTTATCGGATGATGTTCCAGAGTACATAACAGTTTCATTTTCTTCAAATAAACAGGAGTATTACGGCCACGCCGGCACCACCCTCTGGATCGACGATGTAGAACTAATTTATCTCAATACATCGGTCGGCGAGTGGCTTGATACCGATTTTAATATTTTCCCCAATCCTGTAACAGATCGGTTTCAGTTGAATCAAATGGGGGATGTCAAACCAGTACGTATTGAGCTTCTGAATCACACCGGTCAATCAGTTGGCACACTTAATCCTCAAGATCGTTTTCATGCCGTCGATCACCTGCCGCCGGGGATGTATTTCCTGCAAGTCGAGACCGAAAAAGGCGTGGTGGTGAAGAAACTGGTGAAGGAGTAACTGTACCAGACAAAGATTTTAGCGGAATATGAAGAATAATCCGAGGAGTTTGATCTCCTGACTTACCGCTCAAAAATGTTTACCTTCGCCCAATCAAAAAATCAGGATTGGAACCCACCATTACATTACACGATAAAACCTTTGCGGTGAATATCCGTGAAGAGCAGATTCAGCAATCAGTCATTGAACTTGCAAAACGTTTGGATGCCGATCTGGAAGGACAAACCCCCCTCTTTGTCGGTGTGCTCAACGGGTCGTTTATGTTTCTGGCGGATTTGATGAAACACGTCACCATTCCCTGCGAGATTTCATTCGTGAAACTGGCTTCCTACGAAGGCACTTCCAGCACAGGAATGATTAAACAACTGGTAGGTCTGAATGAAAACATCAAAGATCGCACGGTGGTAATTGTTGAGGATATTGTCGATACCGGCAATACCATCGAGCATTTACAACAATCACTGCGCACGCAGCTGCCGAAAACAATTAAGGTTGCCACTTTGTTGTTTAAGCCCGAGGCATATACCAAAGATATTCCTGTTGATTATGTAGCGCTGAGCGTTCCGAACGATTTTCTCGTCGGTTACGGTCTCGACTACGACGGCCTTGGGCGCAACCTGAAGCATATTTATAAAATCACCGAATAAGATTCATCATGCTGAATATTGTATTGTTTGGCCCTCCGGGAGCAGGAAAAGGAACCCAGAGCGAAAAACTCATCGACCGCTATCAACTGGTTCATCTGTCAACCGGAGATATTTTCCGGGCCAATATCAAAGGCGAAACAGAGCTGGGAAAAACCGCCAAAAGCTATATGGATAAAGGAGAACTCGTCCCAGACGAAGTAACCATTGGCATGCTCGAAAGCGAAGTGGAAAAACATCCCGAAGCCAAAGGATTTATTTTCGATGGATTTCCGCGCACCACGGCACAGGCCAAAGCGCTGGATCAGTTTCTGCAGTCGCGCGGAACGGAAATCACCATGATGCTGGCGCTCGAAGTCCCGGAAGAAGAATTGAAAAAAAGATTGAAACACCGCGCCGAAACCAGCGGACGCACCGACGATGCAGATCCGGAAGTAATCAATAAACGAATTGCGGTCTATCAACGCGAAACAGCTCCTGTGGCAGAACATTACCGGGAACAATCCAAATATCGTGGAGTGCATGGAATAGGGAGTGTGGAGGAGATATCGGAGAGACTTTTTTTGGTGATTGATGAGGTAAATGGTTAATTGTGAATGGTTAGTGATTAATGATTAATTGTGAGATTGGGGGTGAACGGAAGAATGGTGAACGGTGAACGATGAACAGTGGGAGAGTGAAGAGTGAGAAAGTGAGGAGTGAGAAAGTGAAAAGTGAGGAGTGAGAAAGTGAAAAGTGAAGAGTGAAAAGTGGGGGAGTGAAGAGTGAGAAGTGAAAATAACGGTGAACGGGTAAACGGTGAATGGTGAAGGGAAGAACGGTTCACGGTTTATGGTTCACGGTTCACGAATATCGAAACAGAAGGATTAGTAAGAGTAAAATAAAATTAGAATTCAAAATGTCGGGCTCGAACTTCGTCGATTACGTGAAAATATGCTGCCGATCGGGCAACGGCGGACCGGGTTCTACGCACCTGCACCGGGATATTTTGACCTCCCGTGGTGGTCCCGATGGTGGCGACGGCGGGCGCGGTGGTCACATCATTCTACGCGGAAATGCACAACTTTGGACGCTGCTTCATCTTAAATACAAAAAACACGTTATTGCCGGACATGGTGAAACGGGTAGCAAAAGCAATTCCACCGGTGCCGACGGAAAAGATGTGATTCTGGAGGTTCCTTTGGGTACCATTGCCCGCGATGCAGAAACGCATGAAGTTCATTGTGAAATTACCGAAGACGGACAGGAAGTTACGCTGCTAAAAGGCGGTCGGGGCGGATTGGGAAACAGCCATTTTAAATCGTCTACCCAACAAACTCCGCGATTTGCTCAACCCGGAGAGCCAGGACAAAGTATCTGGAAAATCCTTGAGTTGAAAGTTCTGGCCGATGTCGGTTTGGTGGGATTCCCAAATGCCGGAAAATCAACATTGCTATCGGTGGTTTCTGCGGCCAAACCAGAAATAGCGAATTATCCGTTTACCACCCTTGTTCCGAATCTGGGCATTGTTTCCTACCGCGATCATCGTTCGTTTGTGATGGCCGATATCCCCGGAATTATTGAAGGCGCCCATAAAGGGAAAGGAATCGGGCTGCGGTTTCTGCGCCACATCGAACGAAACAGCGTGTTGTTGTTTTTGCTTCCGGCAGATGCCGATGACATTGCCGAAGAGTACCGGATTTTATTAAACGAACTGGAGCAGTTCAACCCCGAGTTGCTCGACAAAGACCGCATTATTGCGATTTCTAAATCGGATATGCTGGACGACGAATTGAAGAAAGAAATATCGGCTTCACTCGGAGATTTACCGCACCTGTATTTCTCGTCTGTTAGCCAGGAAGGGTTGACAGAACTGAAAGATGCCATCTGGAAATCACTGAATCCGGTTTCATGATCGAATGGCTGGAGTCGGTTGACCGTGCACTGTTTCTGGCACTCAACAGCTTCCATCACCCGGCGCTGGATGTTTTTATGGAGCTGGTCAGCCACAAGTTTACCTGGATTCCATTGTACCTGATCATTGCCGTGTTTGCCCAACGAAAATGGGGCTGGAAAGGGTTGGGAATTTTCGCAGTTGGTTCGGCATTGACCATCGTACTTACTGATCAGATTTCGGTAAAACTATTTAAAAATGTCTTCGAGCGGTATCGTCCGTGTCACAACGAAGAAATCGCGCACCTGGTGCACATCGTAAACGAACGTTGCGGTGGATTGTATGGATTTGTGTCGTCGCACGCGGCCAATCATTTTGGTATTGCGACATTTTTTGCGCTCACTTTGTTCCGCAATCAGCGACCGGCATTAATCATGATCTTATTGTGGGCGGCGCTTGTGTCGTACAGCAGAATTTATCTTGGTGTGCATTATCCGGCGGATATTACCGTGGGGGCATTGCTTGGAATTGTTTTGGGATACCTGACGGGATGGGGATTTTGGGGAGTGAAAAATGAGTTAGTGAAGAGTGAAAAAACAGTGAAAAGTTAAAAGTTAAAAGTGGACAGTGAAAAGTGAAAAGTGGGAGAGTGAAGAGTGAAAAGTGGGAAACTTGATCTGGATTATGATCTATACGATTTTTGCAATTTTTGTAGGCGGCGGACTTTGAAGTGTTTTCCGTTTCGGTGTCAGTCAATGGGTATTGCGGTTAACCGACGCGCGCTTTCCACGGGGATTATAATTGATGCGCGACGCAATGTATCTGTATGCTGGCGCGAATGTATTGTTGAGCGTGGTGGCTTGCCTGATTGTACGGAGCTTGTTCGTTCGATCTGACTGACATGAATTCGATAGATGATTTCGTAATTTGCGCCTTAACGAATTAATCAGATTTTTCCGCTAATGAAGCAGCTCATCTTCGCACTTGTTCTATCTTTTTCTGTCACGGTTGCTTTCTCCCAGTCTGCCGATAAACCAAAACTGGTGGTCGGTATTGTCGTTGATCAGATGAAGTACGATTTCATCAATATGTACTGGAAGCACTACGGCGACGGCGGTTTTAAAAGAATGATCGGCGAGGGTTTCAGTTGCCGGAATCTCCATTACAATTATGGTCCTACTTTCACCGGACCCGGCCACGCATCGATTTTTACCGGGACAACGCCCCGTTACCACGGAATTGTGGCCAACGACTGGTACGATAAAAAAGCGAACCGCACGATTTATTGCTCGGAAGACCGATCGGTAAAATCAGTGGGCGACGAAACGCCTTCCGGCCAGATGTCACCGAAAAATATGCTCGTCACCACCATGACCGATGAACTGAAAATGAGCACCGCAGGCCGGAGCAAGGTCATCAGTGTTTCGATTAAGGATCGCGGCGCCACGTTGCCGGGGGGACATTCTGCCGATGCGGCTTACTGGATGACCGATAAATGGATTTCCAGTACGCACTACATGGAGCATCTCCCGGAGTGGGTGGTGGAATTCAACGAGGGTATGGAGCAGTTTGTCCCCGATGAGTGGAATACGCTGCTACCGATAGAATCATACCTCGAAAGCTGGGGCGATGACAATGAATACGAATATTCATTTCGCGGGAAAGATCGTCCGGTATTTCCGTATGATCTGAAGACATTAAGGCCCGAAAACGGTAACATCAGCATGATCAAATCCACTCCTTTTGGCAATACCATTACAACCGAATTTGCAAAGGCGGCGATTCGGAATGAAAAGCTCGGAGCAAATGACATTACCGATTTTATTACGATCAGCTATTCATCACCGGATTATATCGGACATATGTTCGGGCCGCAGGCTGTTGAAACGCAGGATAATTATTTGCGGTTTGATGCGGAACTGGCAGAATTTCTCAACTTTCTCGATGCCGAAATCGGGCAGGGCGAATACCTTGTTTTTCTAACTGCCGACCACGGCGGAGCAATGGTTCCGGCGCATCTGGAGGATCTCAAAATGCCCGGTGGAAACATCGATGCAAAATTGATCAACAACGCAGCCAAGGAATTCCTGATTCAGCGCTACAATGCGGATGGGATGATTCTCAATTATTCCAATGATCAGTTTTTTCTCGATCACGACCGGATTGCAGAAAGCGGTTATGAACCCGAACAAATCGCACGGGCGCTGGCCGATTTCGTATTGCAATTTGGGGGTATTGCGGAGGCTTACACCGCGTGGGATTTAAAACGGGCTCAGTTTACCGAAGGAACCATTGCGGCAGCGCAACGCGGTTTCAATCACCGGAGATCGGGAGATGTTATTCTATTATTCCAGTCGGGGTGGATTGAGTACGGACGGCGCGGAACCACGCACGGTTCATTGCACGCGTACGACACCCACGTGCCCGCCATTTTTATGGGCTGGGGCGTAAAACACGGTTTCACCGATCGCAGACTGAGCATCACCGACATTGCGCCTACGGTTTGTTCGCTTTTACAAATAGGAATGCCGAGTGGCTTCACCGGTGATCCGATCCGTCAGATTACCGAACGCTGAGCAAACAGTTTCTGCAGTAAGTTGTTGATCCGGTGAGAAAGATTTACTTTCAGGGAAAATCAACCAACGCCAATGCACCGCTTTTTCTTTACCTCGATGTTTTTCCTGCTCGCTGCAGCGGGTTTTACTCAAAATGCCATTCCCAATCCCGGCTTTGAAATTTGGGTAACCGGAGGATCCTTTTTAAATCCGTATGATGAACCCGAGCATTGGGGAACTCCGAACCCGACCACCAATGGATTTGGATTTGAAACCGCAACCAAAACCACCGATCCGCAATTCGTGCATTCCGGAAATGCCGCTCTAAAATTGCGCACACACCACATCGCCATTATCGATGTTTATGCGCAAGGAGCTGCCGTTACAGGAGAAGTGAGCATTGCCGGAATTCCTCCCGTTGCACAGGTTACAGGAGGCATTCCATTTAACCTGCGGCCCGATGCTCTGAAAGCCTGGATTAAATACTTTCCACAGGGAGCAGATACCGCCCAGGTGGGAATGTTGCTCAGCAAGTGGAACGATGAAACCGGAATGCGCGATACCGTAGGGACGGCTTTGTTACAGCTATCTGAAACCGTGCAGAATTACACTGAATTTGAAATCCCGGTTGAGTATATGCTGGAGGAGGATCCGGATACCATGTTGATCGGGGTCATTTGCAGTTCCTTCTATGCACCTGAACTGGGAACGGAAATGTATGTAGATGATCTTTCGTTGGTGTACGATCCATCTTCGGTAGCTGACCGTATGGGCCGGAAACTCGTGGTTTATCCAAATCCTGCTACTTCGCGCGTGTGGTTTGATGCGCCGGATGCCGTTGCGGTAAAAATTCTGAATTCGATGGGGCAGGTGGTGTTGCAGAAAAAACTTTCAACCGGTGAAAACAATGTAGTTCTCGAGGGACTCCCTTCGGGATTATACTTGTTGGAATTGAGGGATGGACAAGGGGCGAGGATCGGCGTTTCGAGGGTGGTGGTTAATTCGATTGACGATTTATAATTGCGGATTTACGATTGTGGATTTTAGATTGACGATTTACGATTGTGGGATTGACGATTTTTGTCAGTTCTCTCTCAAAACTCCCGTTTGCACTTCACATCCAAATATTCCGTAACTTCAGGATAGCTGTGTTTACTGATAACTTCAATACACATGAAAATGCAATACCCGAAACCCGAAAAGCCCATTCAACCTCCGCGAGAGCCGGGCATTGATCCACAACCGGAAAAACCAACACCCATTCCGGAGCCTACACCGCCGAAGCCAAAGCCACCATCCGAAAAACCCGGGATTCCGCAGGAACTTCCGCCGGATCAAAAACCGCCCAAAGAGTTCTAGCCGCTATTTCACCACCGGGTTGGCGAAGGTTTTTACGTCATCGGCAGAGATTTCCTTTCCGCCGAGAATCAACAGGCGCTCAATGATGTTTCTGAGTTCGCGGATGTTGCCGGTCCAGTTGGCCTGTTGCAATGCTTTGATCGCTTCGGGCGTAAATTCCTTTCGCAACAAGCCTTGTTCGGCTACGAGTTGGTTGACAAAGTGCTGCGTAAGAATCGGAATGTCGTCTGTGCGTTCGTTGAGCGACGGAACATGGATGAGGATGACGCTCAGCCGGTGAAACAAATCCTCCCGGAAACGATTTTGGTTGATTTCCTCCCGCAGATCTTTATTCGTGGCCGCAACCATCCGCACATTCACCGAAATATCTTTGTCGCCACCTACGCGCGTGATTTTATTCTCCTGCAATGCGCGCAACACCTTTGCCTGTGCAGATAGACTCATATCACCGATTTCATCCAGGAAAAGCGTACCTCCGTCTGCTTGTTCGAATTTCCCTTTTCGCTGTTTAATGGCCGATGTAAACGCGCCTTTTTCATGTCCAAAAAGTTCGCTTTCGATCAGTTCTGATGGAATGGCGGCGCAGTTTACTTCCACGAACGGAGCCGCAGCGCGCGGGCTGTTCTGGTGAATTTGCCGGGCCACCAGTTCCTTACCCGAACCGTTTCCGCCGGTAATTAACACGCGGGCATCCGAAGGCGCCACCTTCGCAATCATTTCCTTAATGCGGTTAATTCCTTCCGACTCTCCGATGATTTCAAATCCATTGCCTTTGCCGATTTTCTTCTTCAGCACTTTGGTTTCCTGCACGAGTGTAGACCGGTCGAACGCATTGCGGACCGAAACGAGAATTCGGTTCAGATCAAGCGGTTTTTCGATAAAATCGTAGGCGCCTTTTTTTAGCGCGTCAACAGCCGTTTCAATATTTCCATGACCGGAAATCATAATCACCGGAATGTCATCTTCGCGCTCAAGGATTTTATCGAGCACCTCAAGGCCGTCCATTTTCGGCATTTTGATATCGCACAACACCAGGTCGTACTTTTTACTGTTGAGTTTATCCATCGCCGACTTGCCGTCTTCGGCGTCGTCCACAGAAAAATTCTCCAGTTCCAGAATTTCGCGCAGTGCTGTTCTGATACTGCGTTCGTCATCAATGATTAAAACTTCGGGCATGACAATATATTTAAAGGTTTCCTTCCAATACGTTAAACAAAACTCCTTCTTTTAAAGCGAACGCAGAACGCCGCATTTTTTTGATGTTACACTTCTCAATTACCAGATCGATCATAATCACCGCGGCGATGATCATATCCACTCGTATGCGGTGAAGTCCGCGCATCCCGAGGCGTTGTTCCTTGTTGGATGTAAGAATCATTTCCTGAATGCGGTAATATTCTTCTATTTCGAAATCAAACGATTTCTGGTCGTCAGGAATTTCGCGGTTGCGAACATGAATACTGATCATATTTGCCAGTGAATCGAACGAGCCCGAAGAACCAACGAGGCTTTCTATATTGTGTTCAGCACAGGCATCGTATAAATCATCCAGATTTTCGTTGAGGTGATTTTTTAATCGAAATATCTCATCTCTTGTAATGGGATCGGACGGTTTAAGCCATTGCAGCAGGCGCGAAACACCAAGCGGATAACTTTTTTTCCAGAAAATCTGATGCTGATCCGCAATAATGAATTCGGTGCTGCCGCCTCCGATGTCCATGATCAATGATTTTTCCGCACCGAGGTCCAGGGCCAGTTTCACCCCGTTATAAATCATTTCGGCTTCTGTATCGCCGTCGATGATGCGGATGTGCAGATCAAATTTCTCTGCAACAGTTTCCACAAACTGTAGACCGTTGTCAGCACCTCGAAGGGCCGATGTTCCGAATGCCAGTACCTGGTCGCATTCAAAAGTTTTCAGTTTGGCAATATGGTTCTGCAGCGCCAATAATCCCCGCTTAAATGCTTCTTCCGTAATCGTGTTTTGGTTGATGCCGCCTTCGCCAAGCCTTACCGCCTCTTTTGAAGAATGTACTTTGTGGTAATTTTTCTGATGGTCGACATCGGCAATCAGCAGATTAAAAGTATTGGTTCCTAAATCTAAAACGGCTATTCTCACGGAGGGTCGGACAGAATTAATGCAACGCGAAGTTAATGGAATCGTGGAAAAAATTAACGTGTAACTGGTGAAGTAATTGAAAGTCCGGAAGTTTTAATTGAAGGTGAAATAAAACAAAGCATAGATTTCCATTTGGGGAATTATTATTGCGGTGAATCCTAAATTTTTAGAATGTGAATTTGAGCTTGCTATGAAACGAATTTTAGTTGTGGACGATGAAAAGGATATCGCAATCCTGCTGCAGGCCATCCTGCAATCGGCAGGCTTCCGTGTAAAGGCTGTTACATCTTTTAAGGCAGCGCTTGCTGAACTGCACTGTTCTCCATACGACGTAATCTTTCTGGATGTGAATATCGGATCCGAGAATGGATTGTCCCTGGTTCCTATGATCCGCAGGCGACATCCGGATGCTGAAATAGTTGTGATAACCGCTCAGAACCTTCACGAAATATTTGAACTTTCAACAGCCGTTGATATAAAAAAATTCATTTCCAAACCGTTCAATAAAGCAGATATTTTAAAAGCAGTTTAAAGTCAGAAAAACGTGGGTATAAATTGAGTAGAAAATGTTATCTTCACTTATTAACCACTCATTGCCCAATGTCTGATGAAAAAGATTCTCGTAATAGATGACGAAATTGACATCTGTATTATTCTGCAAAGGTTTCTTTCGCGAAATGATTTCGATGTTTCGATTGCACACAACGGAAGGGACGGACTGGACGCAATCAGAAAAAAGAAATTCGATTTAATCATATCGGATTACCGGCTTCCGGATTTTGATGGACTATCGCTGCTGAAGGAAATGAAGAGTATTGACTCCTCATTGCGCATTATCATTATCACCGGTTATTCCGACATCCGTCTTGCAGTAGAAGTGATCAAGTATGGCGCTGTTGATTATATCACCAAGCCGCTTTATCCGGAGGAACTGCTCAACCTGATTCACGAAACCATTGCCAGTGATGTTCAGCAAAATCGAGTCGAGACGCCTAAAAAACGAAAGAGCGCCGAAAAGTTACTTGCCGGCGAATCAGAATACGTTATCGGAACCAATGCGGCCAGCAAAAAGGTCTATCAGAACATCGAACTCGTAGCACCGACGCCCATTTCCGTTGTGATCACCGGTGAGACCGGAACCGGAAAAGAATTTGTTGCGCGCGAAATTCACCGCCTCAGCAGTCGGGCCGACGGACCTTTTATCGCCGTTGATTGCGGAGCACTTCCCGAAAACATTGCCGGCAGCGAGTTTTTCGGTCACGAGAAAGGAGCGTTTACAGGCGCCATTCAATCCAAAGACGGAAAATTTGTGCATGCCAACGGAGGAACCTTGTTTCTGGATGAGATCGGAAACCTGAGCTACGACATTCAGATGAAGCTACTTCGCGTTTTGCAGGAGCGATGCGTCACCAGGATAGGAGGCGATCAACTCATTGATGTAGATGTTCGGCTGATCGTGGCCACCAATGAGAACCTGCGTGAGGCCATCAAAAACGGAGATTTCCGCGAAGATCTCTATTTCCGTCTTAATGAATTCAATATTA
>CALDPJ010000031.1 GCA_937911795.1 uncultured Flavobacteriales bacterium
GGCGGACCAGGGACATCACCCGATCTATTCTTGTGTCGCCGCTTTTGGTCACGTTGTTGTAACCTGCATTCTTCAGAAGTTGTAAAGATTGTTCGTTCTGCACAAAGAAATGGCTGAAGCTATTCAGCATTTTTCTGCCAATAGCCGGAAACGATCCGAAAAAATGTTGGTTGGGTCTAAAAATTCCGCTGACCAAAATAGTTTTCGTTCCATGATGTTTCAGTTCTTCCAGATAATGCAGCCAGAAATCATACTTAATGAAAATAGCCAGCGCCGGGTTAATCGCCTGAACCATTCGTCGGGCATTGCTGCGCGAGTCGATCGGCAAGTAAAAAATGTGATCTGCCGTGGGGTAATTCTTCTGAACCTCGTATCCCGATGGAGAAAAAAAAGTGACCACTATTTGCGTTTCCGGGAACTGGGTTCTCAAGGCTTCCAGTAAAGTTCGGCCTTGCTCAAACTCACCCAGGCTAGGGCAGTGCATCCAGATTTTTTTTTCCTTAGGGTCGAGCAAGGATTCGATCTGCTCAACCAGGTTCTTTCTGCCGTCAATCCATTTTTTTGCTTTCGGATTCCACAGCGCTGACAAACGAATCGCCAGCGCGTAGGTTTTTACCAGCAGATCGTAGAGCAAAACCATCAATAGAAATAAAAATCCTTGGGCTTACGCTTGTAGATCAGCACTATCCATCCGGCTTTCAGGCCGAAAAGCAGATCGGTGCGCAAAGCTGTATCCGGACCGCCGAGGTCGATGTTGAAATCGCGCTGGTTTCTGGTAAATGCCTGAATGGCTTCAATTCCAATGTAAAAGTTGGTGAGCCTGGAATTGGAAAGATTCTGATATCCCACAAACTGATTCAACGAAAATCCGCTGCTCAACTGGTCGTAATAGATCCGCATGTCATCTTCAAGCTGCGGAACTTCGTGCTTCCGGGCTTCGAAATGAATTTTGTGCTGGAAATATCCGCCACCCGCACGAACCAAAATTCCCGAATTCGGATTGGGTCCGAACCAGTTAAAAACCTTTCCAATATGCGCATTGATGGTAAATCCGCGCAATGCCCCGAGCACCGCGGCGAAATCTCCATTTTGAGCAATGATATTGCCGCTACTGGTGCGCATATTCGTCAGGTAGTCCATTGGATTTCGCAATCCATCGCGAAACAAATAACCACCATCTACTCCGAAAATCCAGTTTTTTCTGGTTTTCAGGTGATATCCCGCACCGATCATTGTGGGTGCAAGAAATCGCTCGTCAAAATCTCCGGCAGGAATATAATGTGCACCAAAAACATTTATCTGGCTAACCAGAATGGTGGAATCCGAAATTTCTGACTGTGCCATGGTTTCACCATACCAGCAAAAAGCTGTGGTCAGAATCAGGAGTTTAATCGTGTGGTTCATAAACGGGGTCAAAGATAAGGAATATACCTGCCCAACTTTCGCTGCGTCATTTCTCATCGTCATGTTTCGTACATCTGTATGCTGTTCAACCCGGTCAATCTACAAAATTGATTATCTTCGCACACGTACATTTAGCAGCTCCTTTATGGATAAAATTCAGATGGTTGATCTAAAAGGTCAATACCTAAAAATAAAAGAAGAAGTAGATCAAACAGTGCTGGAAGTGATCGGTTCCTCGGCCTTTATCAACGGTCCGGAAGTGAAAAAATTTCAGGAAGAACTCGAAGAATACCTCGGGGTGAAACACGTAATACCCTGTGCAAACGGAACCGATGCGCTTCAGGTAGCCTTGATGGCCCTCGACCTGAAGCCCGGTGATGAGGTAATTACACCCGATTTCACTTTTGCTGCTACAGTTGAAGTTGTCGCTTTGTTGGGGTTGACTCCGGTATTGGTAGATGTGGAGCCACAGTCGTTCAATATCAGCCCCGAAGCTGTTCGGAAAGCCATTACTCCCAAAACCAAAGCCATTGTTCCCGTTCATTTGTTCGGTCAGATCGCGAATATGGAGGAGTTGCTGCAAATTGCGCGCGAGCACAATTTGTATATAGTGGAAGATAATGCCCAGGCGCTGGGTGCTACCTATAAATTTGAAAACGGAGAAACGCACAAAGCCGGTACGATGGGACACATCGGTACCACTTCGTTTTTCCCGTCCAAAAATCTTGGGTGCTATGGCGATGGCGGAGCTATTTTCACCAGTGACGACGCCCTTGCTGCAAAAATGCGCTCTCTGGTAAATCATGGAATGGGAGAGCGGTATTACTACGATGACATTGGCGTCAATTCACGGCTTGATTCTATTCAAGCTGCTATACTGAGAATAAAACTGCGCCACCTCGATGAGTACAACGATCACCGGAATCGGGCAGCATTGGTTTATAACTCGGCTTTTGGAAAATGCGAAGTGCTCTCGCCGCCACACTGTGCACCATTTTGCAATCACGTTTTTCACCAGTACACATTGCGCACGCATGGAGTGGACAGAAACGAATTGCATGAACATTTGCAGTCGAAAGGAATACCTGCAATGATTTATTACCCGGTGCCCCTTCACCAGCAAAAGGCGTATGCCAGCCCGTCGTACCGCGACGAAGATTTTAAAGTTACCAACCAATTGTGCAAAGACGTCATTTCCCTGCCCATGCACACCGAGCTTTCTGAAGAGCAGCTCCATTACATTACATCCACCGTAATCGAATTTAGCGAACAATGAATATTGCAGTAGTAGGAACCGGCTATGTCGGGCTGGTCACCGGAACGTGTTTTGCCGAAACCGGAAATAAAGTAATTTGCGTTGATATCGATGCAGAAAAAGTGCAGCGGATGTGCAATGGCGAAGTCCCGATTTATGAGCCGCATCTCGATGTGCTGTTCGAGCGGAACATTCGCGAAAAGCGTCTGTCGTTCACCACCAATCTCGAAGAAGCCATCAGTGACGCGGAGGTGATATTTCTTGCACTTCCCACTCCTCCCGGTGAAGACGGTTCTGCCGACTTATCTTACATTCTTCGCGTATCCCGGCAGTTGGGCCAGATGATGAAAGATTATAAAGTCATCGTCGATAAAAGCACGGTGCCGGTAGGTACGGCCGAGAAAGTCCGCGAAACGATCGCTTCACTTACAGAAGTGCCGTTTGATGTGGTTTCCAATCCTGAATTTTTGCGCGAAGGTTTTGCAGTAGATGATTTCATGAAACCCGATCGCGTGGTAATTGGGGTGGAATCAGAGCGCGCTCAGAAAGTGATGGAACAATTGTACAAGCCGTATGTCCGGCAGGGAAACCCGTTGATCATCATGGATGAAAAATCGGCAGAGCTGACAAAATATGCCGCCAATGCTTTTCTGGCCACCAAAATCACCTTCATGAATGAAATCGCAAATTTCTGCGAAAAAGTGGGGGCAGATGTGGATAAGGTCCGACTTGGAATGGGCTCCGATACACGCATTGGAAAAAGATTTTTATTTCCCGGAATCGGGTATGGTGGAAGTTGTTTTCCTAAGGACGTCCTCGCCCTGCAAAGAAGCGGACGCGAAGAAAACTACGAGTTTCAGGTACTCAATTCCGTCATTGCAGTAAACGACCGGCAGAAAACCGTGCTGGTGGATAAAATGAAAAAGTTTTTTGAAGGCCAGCTTAAAGGAAAGAAAATTGCCCTCTGGGGACTGGCATTCAAACCCGATACCGATGACATTCGCGAGGCTCCTGCGCTGTACATCATCAACCAGTTGATTGCCGAGGGGGCAGAGGTGGTTACCTTCGACCCGGAGGCAATGGACAACGTGAAACGCATGATGGACGATCGCATTCAGTATGCTGCTAATGCATATGATGCACTCGAAGGTGCGGATGCGCTGATGATTGCTACCGAATGGAGTATGTTCAGGAATCCGGATTTTGAACTGATGCGTGAAAAACTGAACGTTCCGGTTATTTTTGACGGACGAAACCTCTACGATATTCAGCAAATGCGCGATCTTGGATTTTATTACGAAAGCATTGGCCGCGAAGTGGTAAACCCGATTCTCGAATGAAAAGAATCCTCATCACCGGGGCAGCTGGCTTTTTAGGCTCTCACCTTTGCGACCGCTTCATTGCCGACGGTTATTATGTGGTCGGAATGGACAACCTGATCACCGGCAGTCTCAGCAATATTGAACATTTATTTCCGCACGAGCGGTTCGAATTTGCGCATCACGATGTGTCAAAATTCGTTCATGTGCCTGGAAAACTCGATTATATCCTGCATTTTGCGTCACCGGCGAGTCCGATCGATTATCTGAAAATTCCGATACAAACTTTGAAAGTGAGCTCTCTTGGAACGCATAATTTGCTCGGATTGGCAAAAGCCAAGGGCGCGCGCATACTCGTGGCAAGTACGTCAGAAATCTATGGAGATCCGGTTGTACATCCGCAAAGTGAAGACTACTGGGGAAACGTGAATCCCGTCGGTCCACGCGGTGTGTACGACGAAGCAAAACGTTTTCAGGAAGCCATTACAATGGCTTATCACCGGTTTCACGGACTGGAAACACGAATCGTGAGAATATTCAATACTTATGGTCCGCGAATGCGCCTCAACGATGGACGTGTGTTGCCGGCATTTATCGGTCAGGCATTGCGCGGAGAGGACATTACCGTTTTCGGCGACGGATCTCAGACCCGGTCGTTTTGTTATGT
>CALDPJ010000032.1 GCA_937911795.1 uncultured Flavobacteriales bacterium
TCGTTGAGAAGCAGATCAATGGATCGCTCGGCAACAAACCGTTCTCGCAGAAGAAGCCAGTTTATCCAAAATCGAAGCTATTGTTGAAAAAACCGGTGTGGTAAAATTTGCCCTCAGCGTCCATTCCGATCGAAAGGGACTCATCGTTATTGATGCCGCCAAACGATTTCAGGAAGTTTTGGCTGCTACCGAAAGATGCAACCAAAAGCATCAGAAAACTGAGGTAAAATTTCATGTTTCAGGATGGGTTGGTCGGACTAATTTAACGATTCCTTCAATAGCAACAGATTATCTCCTGAGATTGAATTGACCTCAATCAGAATCCTATTGAAGCAGCAGGCTAACTGTGGAAATTTCAAAAATCCATAGTGATCTGCGAATTGCGAACAAACAATTTTGTATTGATCGGACCACGGGGTTGGTTGGGCAGAAATTTATTTTTCGCCAGCGTGAACATATCTTTTACCTGGGTGGCGTAGGTGCCTTTTCCGGTCATTCTTACTTTCCATCGGTTTTCGTTGAGGGTTCCTTCGTGCGTTTCTTTTATGTGGTTGAGCACCTTTGCAGCCCGGTCCGGAAAATTCTTTTTTATCCAATCCGTAAACAGATCGCCATTGTGTCCGTTGAGTCGTACAAGAATATAGTTGGCGCTGTTGGCTCCGTGTTCTCCAACCGTTTTCACCAGGTCAAAAATTTCATGACTCGTTAGCGCCGGAATAATCGGAGCCATATTTACATTTACCTGAATTCCGTTTTCGCTGAGCGTTTTCAATGTTTTCAGCCGTTGGTGTACAGATGCGGTTCTCGGTTCCATTACGCGGCGAACATCCTCGTTGAGTGTGGTGATGGATAGTGTAATTCGCAACAGATTCATTTCATTTAACTGTGTGAGCAGATCCAGATCCCGAAGAATCAAACTGTTTTTGGTGATGATGCCCACGGGGTGCCGGTATTTAAGGCAGACCTGTAACAGCTGACGCGTGATTTCGAATTTTCTTTCGGCTGGTTGATAGCAATCGGTATTTCCCGATAGTACGATGAGGTCGGGTTGCCAGCTCTTCTTTTGAAACGTTGCTTCGAGCAGTTGTGCCGCGTTCTTCTTGAACAGCACTTTCTCTTCAAAATCCCGTCCGGCGCTGTAGCCGTAATATTCGTGGCTCCCCCGGGCATAACAGTAGATGCAACCATGTTCGCAGCCCTGGTAAGGATTCATTGACCAGTTAAAGCCCAAATCCGGACTGTTGACTTTGGTAACAATGGTTTTGGGAAAGATCTCAATGTATTTCGTTCTTCGGCTTTCGGATGCAATGTCTTCATCTATACCTTCAATGTGCTCTATAGCTTGTTCCTGCGCTGCAAATCGATTGTGCGGGTTGACTTGAGCTCCTCGACCACGATGATATTTTTCATTGGATTCGTTCACAGGCTATTAGTTGCGAAAAAAAAAGGTTTTGATTGTTTTATAAAGGTAACCAAAAGTGCGGGGAATCTCGGAATTTTGAGCATCCTTTGATCGGAAATGATTGTCATGGAATTCCTTTAAAATGTTTGTTTTGATAAACGATTATCTATTAAAAACGTATAGTATAACATACAAAATTGGTCAAATAATGTTTGTTGTAATAAACAAAATTCATAGTTCCGAATTCTAAAAAGGGAGATTTTCTGGTGGACGAAAAATACACTTTTGAAATAGGAGGCAAGCGTAAAGAGGGACAGCAATTAGAAGGGCTTTCAGATGCATTTATAGCCGCCGATGATATAGAATACGGTTTCAGGAATAAAATCCCGCTTTGGTTGTTTGGGTTTCTGTATTAAAGACATAACTTTGAGTGAGATGAGTGAAGCCAGTTCGTCCATACTGAAATCTTTTAAGCACTCCGTTATTGTTTCGTTTCACTACGGCCGGGAAGACGACTCAGAATTCTATGCGCTGGCCATGGAGTTGCACAATTTATTGGATGACCATAAGATTGGTTATTATGACGGCCATGAAATTGAGATGATGGAAAATAGGGATGGTACGTATTATATGTACGGCAGAAATGCAGAAGAATTGTTCAAATTTGTCCGCCCGGTTTTGTCAAAGTATGATTTCATCTTTGGTGCCACAGTGTTTTTAAGTTTTGGAGACTTCAGAGAGGAACCTTCGAGAATAGAATTTGAATTCGAATAATCGATTGTGCGCTGCCATTTCCCCTCGGCAGTGTATGGGAAATTTTTAACTATTTTGAAGAAAGCATTTATTATGAGCACGGAAGTATTAAAGTTGGCGTTCAGAGAGGTAGAGATTGGAAAGTCAGAAAGTAGAAAGTGGAAAGTCAGAAAGTAGAAAGTGGAAAGTCAG
>CALDPJ010000033.1 GCA_937911795.1 uncultured Flavobacteriales bacterium
GTTGAGAGATCCGAAATCTAAATACGTATTGAACAGGTACTATCAACATTTATCAAGAATAGCGGAACCACACGATTTTGCACTTTAACTGAACCATACCAACTATTCACTATATGACGGGCAACTACTTAAATAAAATTCTATCGATCAACGCAAAACATGCTCTTTATCGCAAAGATGGATATTGGTATCATAATTTAAAGAAATTCCCAGGAGTGCTATTTGATCAGAACGGTTATCTCTGTTTCCTTGATCGAGATAGTTACTTAAATAATCCAGGATTGCAAATCAAAAAAGATTTACACGTAGTTGGTGGTATAGAATCATTACGAGGCTATCGCGAATTTACCAACTTTGAAGAAATTGAAGTTGTTAATAAACGACTGGGGGTTATGGGAGCAATTATGGAAGCCAGTCGTGAGCCGTTGATTATGGTCGTTGTAGTGGTGATAATTTTTACTCAACTTAGTTTTTTTGGTCAGAGTTTAGGTCCCATTATTTTGAGTTTGATGTTGTTATACCGAGCATTAAACAGCCTAATGCTATTGCAGGTGCAGTGGAATAGTTTTCTTTCTCTTTCGGGATCAGTGGACAATATGGCTGAGTTCATGAAAGAAATCAATTCCAATAACGAGGTCTATGGTACCGGAGATCTGGGCGGGTTCCGTAGCCAGATTGAAGTCAATAGTCTCTCATTCCGATATCAGGATAAGTACGTTCTACGCGATGTTAGTTTAAATATTGAGAAAAATCAGACTGTCGCTTTTGTTGGTGAAAGCGGTAGTGGTAAAACCACCCTTGTCAATCTGCTTGCTGGTTTAATGCATCCCGACAGCGGATCTGTTATAGTGGATGGGAAAAATCTTTCAGAGATCGACGTTAGGAGCTATCAGAAGCATCTGGGATATATTACCCAGGAGCCAGTTATTTTCAGCGATACAATCTTCAATAATGTTACCTTTTGGGCCGACCGAAATCCCGAAACAGAAAAACAGTTTTGGGCAGCGCTCGAAAAAGCATCAATCGGTGATTTTGTACGCGATCTTCCGTTGGCAGAGGAATCACCACTGGGAAGCAACGGGATTCTGGTCAGCGGCGGACAGAAACAACGTTTGTCCATAGCGCGTGAATTATATAAGGAAGTGGATATCCTGATTATGGATGAAGCGACCTCTGCGCTGGATTCTGAAACGGAAAAAACCATTCAGGAGAATATTGATCTGCTGAAAGGAAGCTATACATTTTTGATTGTTGCACACAGACTCTCAACTGTCAAAAGTGCAGATAAAATTGTCCTGATGCGAAATGGACACGTCGAAGAAGTTGGAACGTTCAGTGATTTAAATTCCCGCTCCAGAACCTTCCGGCGAATGGTGGAACTGCAGGAAATTTAATTCAGAGGAACAGCATGAAGGGAACCCAAATCAGAAAAATTCTGATCGTCACCGGTACAAGACCAAATTTCGTAAAAGTTACGCAGTTCAAAAAAAGAGTGGTGGATTTCCCATCTCTTGAAATTGAAATTGTTCATACAGGTCAGCATTATGATGATAACATGTCGGAGATATTCTTCCGTCAGTTCAATTTAATTCCCGATCATTTTCTGAACATACAGGCAGGTTCACCGGCAAGTCAGATTGCAGAAATTATTCAAGGCCTCGAATTACTGATCAAAAAGATCGAACCAAACCTGATAATGGTGGTTGGAGATGTAAATTCTACCCTTGCCGCATCTTTGGTAGCCAATAAAATGAATGTTCCGTTGGCGCACCTCGAAAGTGGTTTGCGTAGCCGCGACCGCACAATGCCTGAGGAGATCAACAGAATCATTACAGATGAACTCACCCGGTTCTTTTTCATTACCGAAGAAAGTGGTGTACAAAATCTACTTCAGGAAGGTAAACATGCAGAACAACTGCATCTAGTTGGAAACACAATGATCGATACCCTTGTGGCATTCCGGCAGGAGATTAATCAAAGTAAAATCCTGCAGGAGCTGAAAGTGCCTGAAGGTGATTTTGTACTGATGACCATTCACAGACCCGCAACAGTCGACAATCCGGAAAAACTGGAGGAACTGTTGTCGCTGATGGAGTGGTTGCTGCGAAAACGAAAAATTGTATTTCCGATTCATCCACGAACAATCGAAAACCTGAAGAAGTATGATCTGTACAATCGATTTGAAATGTTGCAAGGTTTGTTTCTAACTGAGCCACTCGGTTATTTCGATTTTCAAAAGCTTGTATCGACCTGTTCGCTCATTTTAACCGACAGCGGCGGAATTCAGGAAGAATCGACTTTTTTGCAGAAACCGTGTCTCACGCTTCGGCCGAATACGGAACGGCCTGTTACTACTGAAACCGGATCAAACACATTGATAGGAGAAAACTGGTCGCTGGTTCCGCAGATGATCGGCTCCATCCTCACCGGAAAATACAAGAAAGGAATCGTTCCGCCGATGTGGGATGGTCACGCCACGGAACGAATTTTAAGAATTCTGGATGAACAGCTTTAACGAAAGCGCAGCTGTTTCTTTTTAACCCCGTTCGAAAAAGGCAATTTTAATACCTTCGGACGAAATTATTTCTGCGGATCCAATGAAAATTGCCCTCATTACAGACGGTTTGTTTCCTGATGTCATCGGTGGAATGCAGAAGCATTCTTTTTTCCTGGTCAAGTACCTCGCGCGGAATAGAGTGTGCGTCGATTTGTATTATACTGCACCGGATCCCGGCATGAATAAAGCGTTGAAAATATTTACGGAAGCCGAGATGATATACATTCATCCGGTTTTTATTCCATTTCCGGATAAAGGATCTTTACCCGGCCATTACATCAAGGAATCTCTGGCTTATTCAACTGCGGCATATATCCGTATTGATCAGCGACCGGAGGTGGATTTAATTTATGCTCAGGGATTCACGGGATGGTATTGTTGTCAGCAACGATCGCGCGGAAAGCTGAATATTCCGGTTGCAGTGAATCTCCACGGAATGGAAATGTTTCAGAAAGCCTTTGGATTCAAATCGAAATTACAGCAACTGATGTTGAAAGGCCCGGCGCGCTATATGCTGAAACATGCCGATTTTGCATATTCCCTCGGTGGTAAATTGAATGAAATTATCGCCGATATTACTGCAGAGAGCAAAATTATCACACAACCTATTGGTATCGATCTGGAATGGATTAAAACCGAACCACTGCTACCACCGGCACCTGAGGCGCCATGCCGTTTTATTTTTGTTGGGCGGGATGAGAAAAGAAAAGGTCTGGATATCCTGAATGAAATAATGACACGAATTGATCCCGATCAAGCAGAGTTCCATATAGTCGGTCCCATTCCGAAAAATAATCAGATAAAAGCGGCGAACATTTTCTATCATCATCTTATTACATCCGAGCAGGAAATGCAGGCGCAGCTCGATCAATGCGACGTGTTGGTATGTCCGAGCTTTTCCGAAGGAATGCCAACCGTAATACTCGAAGCGATGGCACGTGGACTAACGGTTGTTGCTTCTGATGTAGGGGCAGTTTCAGAATTGGTTACTGAAGAAACGGGTTGGTTGGTTGAACCGGGTAATTTACCACAGCTCGAAAGCACTTTGCGGCAGGTGATAAACGCTGACCACTTACTGGAAAAACGCACAGCAGCACTCACTCGAGTACAAAATAACTTTTCGTGGGATAAGATTATTACAGACACCATCCGCGGTTTGAAAGAACGTATAGTGGTGCAAAACCAAAATCATCGTGAGCAGTAATCGGTAAAAAGGTGAACCTAAAGCATCACATAAAACAATACTTCGACCTCTATGTGGTGGTAATAACCTGGGCCGCAGCCGGCGCTTTTGCTCCAAATATCGTTGCAGTAATTTGGTCCTCCCTTACTTTTTTGTTGTTGCTACGAACCGGCAATTTCACGAAAATCCTGTTGGGTCTGATCATAATGCTGGTATTTTCAGATTCCCGCATGTTCATATTTGACTTTGCGGAAACAGCCAAGGTGCCGATCGTCATACTAGTGTTTCTTCATGTTATCAGAGAATACAGGAATTATCGGGAGTTTAATAATAAGATCTTCATCTCTTTGCTTCCATTCCTACTGTACAGTATTGCCGCAACGTTATGGCCAGCCGATACTTCAGCGGCCATTCAGAAATCTGTTTCTTATGCGCTGGTATGTTTTTCAGTTCCACTCGTATTTCTACGTGCGTTAAAGCAGAATGAAAAAACGGGCATCGATCTGATCATGTTTTTTATATTGATTTTGGGAATTGGTTTGTTATTTTACCTGATCAATCCTGTGGCGATGACGATTACCGGCAGATATCATGGTTTGTTGGGAAATCCCAATGGTCTGGGTATTTTTCAGGTAATATTATTCCCATTGTGCTATCTGTTCTGGCAACAGCTTCG
>CALDPJ010000034.1 GCA_937911795.1 uncultured Flavobacteriales bacterium
TAAACTGGAGAACGCAACAATAGAATACCTGGGACAAGCAGAGAGCATCACCCTGGACAAAGACAACACTACAATAGTAGGTGGTAAGGGTACCAAGGAAAATATTGACTCACGCATCAACCAGATAAAATCGCAGATAGAAACTACTACCAGCGATTATGATAAAGAAAAACTACAGGAGCGACTGGCCAAACTGGCTGGCGGAGTTGCTGTAATGTACGTAGGTGCTGCTTCTGAAGTAGAAATGAAAGAGAAAAAAGATCGTGTAGACGATGCGCTTCACGCAACCCGTGCCGCTGTAGAAGAGGGAATTATCCCTGGTGGTGGAGTTGCCTTCATCCGAACCATTTCAGCACTCGATGATCTGAAAGGCGAAAACAACGACCAGCAAACCGGTATCAACATCGTGCGACGTGCGCTCGAAGAGCCATTGCGTCAGATTGTTGCCAATGCTGGCGGTGAAGGATCAATCGTGATTCAGAAAGTTCGCGAAGGAAAAGACGATTTCGGTTACAACGCTCATACAGAGGTATACGAAAACCTGTTGAAAGCCGGAGTAATTGATCCTACAAAAGTTGCTCGTGTTGCCATCGAAAATGCCGGTTCTATCGCCGGAATGTTGCTGACCACCGAATGTGTGATTTCTGACATTCCTGAAGAGAATCCTGCTCCGCCAATGGGTGGAGGCGGAATGCCAGGCATGATGTAATCTGACATCGAAAATAAACTCAGGAAAGAGCTGCCCACACCGGGTGGCTCTTTTTGTTTGAGCTAATCTGCACCGGGATTTTTAGTGATGATGATCTTTGCCGAGTACTTTTTCTGCCGTCCATGGCTGGCGGTTCTCCAATGGGGTTTGATGCACATCGCAATCTCCTTGTGGACAAATATTACATTGATCCCGCTTGCAGGGGTCGATATGGATAAAAAATTCCACCTTCCTACCCATTTCCCTGTTAACGATTTCTTCTATTAAATCGATTATCTCGTGGCCCTTTTCTATGGTATAGTGCCACGGCAAGGTTAAATGACAGTCTACGTGCAGTTCTGAGCCGAACTTAATAATGCGCAGATTGTGTACATCGATCCAATCAGGCTGCCGGTGTTTTTCGAGCACTTCTATAAATTGCTCCACCAGTTGAATATCGGTTGCGTCAAGAATACCGGCCATCGCAGTTCTGGCAACCTGAAAACCGATTCTGAGAAGCATTGCTCCAAAAATCAGGGCAACCACGTTATCAAGCCATATCTGGTTCGTTATCCAGACCAGAACCAATCCCAGGAGCATACCAACGGTGCTGTACGCATCGCTGAGTAAATGTTTACCGTCGGCTTCCATGGCCATGGAATGATTTTCTTTTCCCTTTTTAATAAGTATGACCGCGAGAACAAAATTCACCAACCCAGCTCCGGTGGTTAGTAAAATTCCGATGTGTAATTCTTCGAGCTCCTGTGGTTCAATAAAATTATAAACCGCCTTTCCGATAATAATTAAACCTGCCGCAAAAATCAAAACTCCTTCGAATCCCGAGGAGATGAATTCCATTTTGCCGTGACCGTATAAATGTTCGGCATCTTTGGGACGCGATGCGTAATAAATGCTGAATAAAGCCAGACTTCCGGCCAGTACATTTATAATCGACTCAAGCGCATCGGCAAGTATGGCGTTGGAACCGGTAATAAGCCAGGCCGCGAATTTGATAAAGAGCAAAATCAGACCAACCCCGACGGCAATGGATTGTACCTTCAGACTACTGGCAGTATGTGAATGTCCATGGCTCATTACAATAACAACGGGCGCAAGATACGATTATCTCATGCCCCAATTTCGACAACCGTTGTTCAATTCTATTTGAAAATCCAAAGAAATAGCTCGTTTCAAGATACTGAACTCCTATATATCAGCACTTAATTGTAGATTTGATTCCTCGAATGATCTAATTTAAATGTGCTTCGAAAAAAATTGGAAATTGAACAGATTGATCTTAACGACCATCATGGTATTGCTGTTTTCAATATCTCAGGCTCAGGAATTGAAGATCAATGAATTCATGTCGTCCAACGCCACAACCATTGTGGATGAAGACGGTGAATTTGAAGACTGGATTGAACTGTACAACGCTGGCACCGATACCTTCAATCTCCTCGGTTACTCCATCAGCGACAACGCCAACCATCCTCAGAAGTGGCTATTCCCTGAAGT
>CALDPJ010000035.1 GCA_937911795.1 uncultured Flavobacteriales bacterium
AGGTTGCCTTTTCCGGCGTTGGAGAAGGAGAGTAAGGCTCCGGCCAAGACGGCTGCGACGAGGACCCAAACGGCGTTTTTGCCCTGAAAGTAATAGGCGGCAGCGGCGATGGCTAAGGGGTAGGTCAGGTTCGCCATGAGTTTGTAGTATCGATTGACGGTGATGGTTTGTTCGAAGAGGTCGCCACGTAATTGCGCGAGCTGGTTTTGTATGTAGTAGCCCCAGACGTCAGTGGTGTAAAAGATCATGGCGATGCCGATGGCAGCGGGAATGAAGCAGAGGTAAAAGAATTGGCGGCTGCTGACTTTGATGCCTTGCCAGGGATGTATGCGGGTAAAGAGGGACCGGGCGAGGATGGCAGCCGCAGTGAGAAAGAGGATGTGACTGTAGATGACGCCTAGGCCTTTATAGGTCAGGAAGGGCATGGAGTCTGGGCTAAAAATGGCCAGCAGGTAAATGGTGATGGTCCAGATGTAGCCGTAGGCTGCGCCCAGTAAGCCAAGTAGCCTTTGCCAGCATAAGAGGCTGATCAGAAGGAAGAATAGGGTATTAACCGCGAGTGCAAACACCGTTATTTCCATGGGCTTCAGGAGTTAAGGGTGTGCAGGATGATTCTGCGCAGGAGTAGGTAAACTGCGCCCAGGCAGAAGGCGAGGATCATGCCGGCCACCGTGCCCAGGAAGCCCATGAGCGGAGCGACGTTGGCAACGGTGGCCAGGATCACGAGGCCGCGCTCCAGGAAGCTCATCTCGATAGAGCCGTACGAGACGACAGCCTTTTCGACAGCTTCGATGCCTTCATCAGCACGCAGTAGTCCGGCCTGAAACACGGACGCAACCGGACCGCGGGTTTTCGCACAGACTTCCTCTGCCGCCGCGACGCCGCCTTCATCGAGGGCGCTTCCGTTGGTTGCTTTACACATTGCACATTGCGCCCCGAGTTGATCGGGAAACAACGCAAGGATAAGGAGCAATATCAGCCAAATGAATTTTAACCGTATCATCGGTTCAAAGTTAATTATTCACTACGAATAATAGGGGGAAATCATCAGGTAAACCACAACTCCCGAAACTGCGACATAAAACCAGACCGGCCATGTAAAGCGCGCTATTTTCTTATGTTGGGCAAACCTTTCCGTCAGCGCACGAACATAGGTTATCAGTACCAGCGGGATAACCGCCACGGACAGTAGAATGTGCGATGCCAGAATGATCAGATAAACTGTTTTGATCCAACCTTCACCACCAAATCGCGTGGCTTCGGAGGTGATGTGGTACATGACGTACAGCACCAGAAACAAGGCTGAAAGCCCCAGACAAGTGGTCATGAGTGTTTTGTGCAGCGCAATGTTCCGGCGAAGAATGGCGACCAATGCCATCAGTAGTAAAACGGCGGTGAGTGCATTCAATCCTGCATAGATGGGCGGCAAAAAGCTAAAATCGTAACCTTCTATCTTAACCGAAAAAAGACTGGCTACTGCGAGGGGAATAATTACAGATAGCGCAATGATCCAGTTCCGGTACGGTACAGGAGCGGTCGATCCGGTATCAGCTTGATTTCTCATTTGATTCCTTCAACAACATTTTTACATCATTCATCAGCCGACGCATTTCTGCGAGGTCGGTACCGTCGTAGAATCCACGGATGTGCCGGTTTTCATCCACCAGTACAAACTGCTCTGAATGTAAAAAACCTCCCGGTGCAAGAGCATCTTCCTGAGCCGGCAGCAAATATCCTTTTACACCTTGCTTATATATTTCCTGCTTTTGGCCCGTCACGAAAGTCCAACGATCAAAATCTGCTTCGTGTTCTTCTCCGTATTTCAACAATGTATCCGGTATGTCGTATTCAGGATTTACCGTGTGAGACAGCAGCTTTACCCTGTTAAAATGCTCTTCTTTCAGTTGAAGTTGCAGATTGCTCATGTGATTGGACATCACCGGACAAATGGTGGGACAGGTGCTGAAGAAAAAATCCACAATCAGGATATTTCCTTCGAAATCCTTTTCGGTAACGGTATCACCAAACTGATTGATGAAGCTGAAAGCGGGAACCTTGTGATATATGGTGTCTGCGGTTCCATCGGCTTTGTAGTCCCATTCCCGCGGACCGTAATAGGGCAGGTCAATGAATTGATGATCTCCGCTGGAGATCAGGTAAAAAGCCGCAATCGGGCCAATCAGCAGAAATAAAAGGGCAACAACTTTGAGTGGTGTGGAAACGGGTTTCATTCAGTGGATCAAAAATAGGTTGACCACAGCATGTTGAGATAATTCGACTCGGTAATGGTGATATACAGTAACAACAGAATGAACAGTGCGTAAGGTATCAAAATGAGGTAGCGCAACGACTTCCGTTCATCACCCAAGTGCATAAATACCGCCACAATGTAACCTGCCTTCACAAGGGTCATTGCGATAAATAACCACTTAATCACCGGCCATAATTCGGTTCCTTGCTTTACGAATACACCGAGTAAAACCTCAACAAGTGTAACAATGGTCAGTAAAACCGTTACAAAAACAATTTTCTTACGGACAACCTTGCCATGTTCTTCGTCATGTCTGGCTTCTACCGAGTAAGAATCGTTTACGAATAAGTCGTCTCTAAGCATGGCGTATAAATTATATCAGGTAGAAGAAGGTGAATACAAAAACCCAGACAAGGTCTACAAAGTGCCAGTAAAGACCGGTTTTTTCTACCATTTCGAAGTGCCCGCGGGAATCGTAGGTACCTCTAATAACATTCAGAAAAATGAGGATATTGATGATCACCCCGGTGAATACGTGGAAACCATGAAATCCGGTAATGAAAAAGAAAAAATTGGCGTATTGGGGAGGACCATACTCATTGACGGTCATATTCGCTCCCTGCACGTGTTGCAGCTTGTTATTGTAGATGTTGATGGCTTCCGCCCCCGACACCTGGCGTTCGTTTTCGGCGCCGCGATTAAAAATCAAAGCGAAATCTGCTACTTCTGAAACGCTCTTGCCTGAGATATCGGTAGTCAGCCAGGCCTTATCGCCTTCGGCAGTAACTACATATCCCGCAGAGCCGTGGATAAAGTGATACCACTCCCAGGCCTGAGAACCAACAAAAACAAACCCTCCGAGAATGGTTAGGCCGAGCCATTTGATTACACCGCGTTTATCCATTCGATGGCCAGCTTCTACGGCCAGCACCATGGTAACAGAGCTGACGATCAGAATGAACGTCATCATTGCCACATAGAGCAGCGGTAAGTGGGTGGTACCCATAAACGGGAAGGCGTGGAACACCTCTTCACCGATCGGCCATGCTCCGGTATAGGAATGGCGTACGTATCCGTAGGCAGCGAGCAGTCCAGAAAAGGTCAGGGCATCTGACACTAAAAAGAACCACATCATCATCTTTCCGTAGCTCACGCTGAATGGCGAGCGACCGCCACCCCACAGCACTTTGGGATCAATGGTCTTAGTAGCTTCTCCTGACATGCGAAAAAATTTTGTGCAAGTTTAGTGAATAAATAATAAAAACAAGAACAAATAGACCCACAAGATATCCAAAAAATGCCAGTATGTGGCCCCTTGTCTGAGGCTTAAATTGTTGGTCGCATCAAATTGCATCCGATAACTTTTGATCACCAGATAAATAAGATACAACAACCCACCCAGCAGGTGAACCAGGTGAAGGCCGGATAACGTGTAAATAAAAGAACTTGCGGTATTTGATTTACCCAGAACCCGCTCATTCAACACCTCTGAACGCTGATGATCGTCCGGGAAATAAAATTTGTCTTCTTCAAGCACCAGTTTCTGGCCTTTGAAATAAACGGTATAATCTTCACCGTAAACTCCCTCCATGCTTTCGATATTACCCGAAACATGGCTTCCGATAGAAAGCAGGTAGCTCCAACCCTGAAACTGAGCAACGGAAAATGCGATGCCCAGCAGAAAAGTTAAAAGGAGCATTCCCCGAACCATGGCCTGATTCATTTTTTTGGACGCATTAACCGCGAGCTTGATCGTTAAACTGCTGATCAGAATAATAGCCGTGCTGTAATAGAACGCCGTTGGAATTTTAATATCCACCCAGTATTCGCCGTTCATCAGCACCACATAAGCACTGGTAAGACCAGCAAAAAACATCACCATGCTGAAGATGGCCAGATATAGCAACATCTTTTTAGCGCGGGTCGTTTGCGAGCGGTAATATTTATCGTCGGTTGATGTCGGGGAGTCTTTCATATTTTATCAATCACATAAAGCAACTGCACCAGCGGTAAATAAATGAATGATGCAAACATTAAAATCCGCGCATCTCTGCGTTCGCAGGTCCGCATCAACCGAAAAGCAAGGTAGGCAAAAGCTACCCCAAGCATTACCACAGGTACTGCCGACCAGTTTCCGGTCATTTCGAACATCCAGGGCAACAACGAGGCAGGAATCAGGAACAATGAATAAAGCAAAATCTGAAATGCAGAGCTCTTGTCTTTTCTTCCGGTGGAAGGCAGCAAACTAAATCCGGCTTTTGCATAATCTTCGTCCACCACCCAGGCAATGGCCCAAAAGTGTGGAAACTGCCAGATGAATTGAACCACAAACAGAATTCCCGGTTCCAGACCGAAGCTTCCGGAGGCCGCGATATATCCCAGCATTGGAGGTATGGCTCCGGGGAAAGCGCCAACAAAAACTGCCCATGGCGTAATTTGCTTAAGCGGAGTGTAAATCGCCACGTAAACAAACAGCGCCAGAAAGCCAAGCACTGCACTCAACCAGTTGATCATGGCCAGGCAAACAATTCCTGCAATGGCAAAAACCGACGCGATGGCGATGGATTCTCCAATGCTCATTCGTCCGGCCGGAATGGGGCGTTCGCGGGTGCGATCCATCAACCGGTCCAGGTTGTGTTCAATGGCCTGATTAAAGGCATTGCTGGCACCGGTGACAAGAAAACCGCCGACGATGAGCAGCATCAGTTGAATCAGAGAAAATTCTCCGGGACCCATAAAATAACCTGCCACGGCAGATATCACCACCACGAGGGCAAGACGCACTTTGGTCAGGAGTCCGATGTCTCTGACCTTGTGCATTGCGGTCGACTTAGATTTAACGATGGAAGTTTCCTGAGTAATCACTTTGCCGTGCGCCATTGAAGAGCGCGTGCAAATTTACCATTTATGAAAGAGGTTACAATGGAAAATCCTCCCCGTTTTAACCACCGTCTAAAACAGTCGGTTGCGGTTCCATAAAGCGGTGCGCAGTCCGACCTGGATGAAATGGTTGTACTGCGTTGCGCCTTCCACTATAAGGTATCGCGGAATATAGGCAGCTTCCAGTCGCAACCCAAGATGCTGATCGATTATAAAACCCGCTCTCAATTCGGTGGAAACCAGCAGGTGCTGTACTCCCTGGGCAATGTGGTGGCCACTTTCAGGACGCGGCGGATCTACATCCGACCGGAAAATATCGCCACCTAGATTCAGCGAATCGGTGTCCTGACCGTATCGGGCCACCAACACCCGTGCATCAAAAACCCATCGGTTACGGCGGAAACGGCCGGAAAGAATTGCTTCATACAGGTTATTCCCCAGACCGTGCGCCAGTGGCTCGTTGTAATGCGCATGATTTTGTTTCACACTGACGTGCTGGTAAAAGAAGGGACGGATCAGATTGAATTCTCCGCGGATATCAAGACCTTCTACTCCAAAAGCATCAAATGATTTACCTCCGACCTGCAACGCCTGCTTGTTTCCGAACCATCCGTTTCCTGAGCGCAGTGAATCGAGCAAAAATTCATCTACAGCAATTTGTGTAAACAATTTGGTATTGCTGCCGACTTTAACGCTGAAGTTCAACCCAATCGTAACCCGATCGGAAGATCCCTGTGAAAACTCCACCGGCCGGTAAAAAATAATGGGGTTGAGATAATTGACATCAAACCCGCGCAGGTTATCGTTGTCGCGGTTTTGCCAGATGACGCTCTCCCACAGACTCACGTTCACCCGTTTCGAGATATTCCAGCTCAGCAAGTGCATGGAAGAATACTTCAATGCAAATTCGCTGTAATCACCGCCCGAACCACGGATGTCGTACATCACATTAAACAGATTGACGTACTTGATATTCCAGATGGTCGTGGTGATTTTGAGAAACGGATATGAAGTTGACTGATCTGAAAGCCACAAGGAGCGGATGCCTTCTCCCCAGAAATTCTTGCCTACACCCGCCTGAATATTGAATGGCTCCAAAGGAGAATAAGATACATAACCGCTAAAGTCCCAGCTGGAAAAACCCCGACCGTCGAAGCGCGCGTAACCCAAACCCGGATTTACTTCCCGCAGGAGCATATAATTTTCCACATAGCCCGGGTATCGACCGTAAAATCCGCGGACATCCGCATAGAAAGAAAATTTCCGGCCAACATCCGCACCGACTCCAACGCCAACTCCGGTTTCATACGTTCCACGTGTTTGTCGATCGTTGACATCGACTCCGCCGAGAAGGTTGAGCATCGGAAAGAATCGAAGATTGGTTTTTTGAGGATTCCGGTTCTTCAGAAACATCCGCTGCGACCACGCAAAGGCCATTGAATCCGGCCGCAGTGAATCGGGATGAACTTCGGCCGCGATATCTGTATTTAAAAATGGTTGAACCTGCCCGTGGATATTCGATTCCGGACTGTTGATGTACTTTTCGAGGTCGCGGTTGTGATCGCGGCTGATGAACTGATAGCCTTGTTGTGCAAAAACGGAAGTAGCTACAAGAAAGGCAAACGCCGACAATCCATATCGAAACAGAAACCTCAACTCAATTGTTGTTGCCTGCGGTAGTTGATAATTTCCGGAATCTGAACCACTACCAATACTGAAATCAACAGAACAACCCAAACTACCGTAGGGTTGTATCCTGCCGTAAAAAGTGCGGCAAATACCACAACAATATTCAGCAGATATAGCAAAACTACTGTTGTAGCGTGTGATAGGCCGGTGTCGAGCAGGTTGTGGTGGATGTGGTTTCGATCAGCAGAAAAGGGAGAGATTCCGCGAATGGCGCGGTAAAAAAATACGCGGAAGGTATCGGTCAATGGGTATACCAAAACGGCCATTGCCAGCACGGGTGTGGAAACTCCTTTCAGATAATTCGGAATATCGGCAGGATCGGTTTCGATCATCCGGATGGCCAGCACCGAAATAATGGCTCCGATGACCAAACTACCCGAATCGCCCATAAAAATGCGGGCAGGTGAAAAATTGAACACCAGAAACCCGAGCAGCGATCCACCCAATGCAGCACTGAGCAATGCAAAAGAAAGATTTCCGGTAAGATAAAACCACGTACCGAAAAAGGCAGCGCACAGGAATCCAATGCCTGCGGCCAGTCCGTCAACACCGTCAATCAGGTTGAAGGCGTTTACCAGAACGATGTAGGTAAAAACCGAAATTCCCACACTCGACCACTCCGGCAGGTCGTACAAACCAAACAATCCGTGCATCGATAGAATACGGATATCGGCCATCATCACCAGAATAAAAGCAACGATGATATGACCGATCAGTTTCTTTACCGGTGAAGTACCAATGATATCATCTTTCACACCGATAAAAAACAGGATGATCAGCGCAGCCACCATAAATTTGAATTCGCTAAAGGCCCGCATCATGCGCTGGACATCTCCGCGATAGGCTACTTCTGCCGCCTGAAACCACAGCGAATAGGAAAAAAGAGACGCCGCAAAAATGATGATTCCACCAATTGTCGGGATACTGATGCGGTGATGTTTGCGCTCTTCCTTCGGCTCATCTACGAGGTGCTTCAGCTTGGCTACCTTGATCAGCGACGGGGTAGTTAAAAGCACAACGATAAAAGCAGTAAGGAAAGCAATTGCTATAACTTCCACAGGTGATTGTAGGTTTTGTCAAATGTATTAAAAATCGAAATATTGGTTGTCGATAAAGGTGCGCAATCCGATATAAACATAGGTCGTATTGGAACGGAACTCCGGACTTTCAATCACCCGGTTGTTTACACCTGCATTGATCATAAAATTATATCGCGGATTGATTACATACGATAATCTGAAATCCTGAGCAGAATGCCGCGCAGGATTGGAGAATACTGCCGCAGTAGCATCGGTTTCCGGTCGCAGAATCTCCTTTCCGAAATGGGTAGTGGTTGTTTGCTCCGGATTTGGTCGGTAATCCTGTTCGTATTGCCCGACAATAACTTTCAGCTCGGCCATGAGTCTTTTCCAGCGGTAGTTGATAAATCCAACGGCTTCGTCGAAACCGGCTCCCCAGGGATGGGCAAGGTATTCGTTGTTGTGCGTGTAACTCCACAACGGATCTTCCATTCCGTAGCTGTATGCTGCCACGTGGTTGTATTCCAGTTGCAGATCGAGATTCGGAATGAGCGCGTTGAACCACTTAGCTCCGGCCTGATATCCAAACTTATCAGAGGCATCCAGCATGGCCTGGCCATATATCTGTACCGCAGCAATGGGTTGAATTCGAATATTGAGCCCCAACAATCCATTGTTCGAATTTTCGAGTCCGTACCCGAGGGTATTGGCGAAAATAATCGGGTTGATGGTGCTACCGATAAAAGGTGTTCGGGTTTCTGTGTCAATGTCGTACATGCGCCACACGAATGCTTCATACAGTCCGATTTCAAGAAATTTCCACGGAATAAAGCTGAGGTAGTGGTAGCTGAATCCTTTCGGGGCAAAATTGGGTTCGCGGGTTTCGCCGGGTGGCATCCGGCGCAGACTTTGAATTTTACCGAAAACAGAAGTGTACTGAATCCTGTTCTTCCACGCCCGCCAGGTGACGCGTAAATGTGGATAATTAAAACTGTTGTCTGACAAAAGCAACGAACGATACCCGTGTCCGATGAAATTCTTGTCGTGGCCGTATTGTACCGTCAGAAATTTGGTGGGAGCCACAGCCACATATCCTGTTGACATGGCGTAATCCGAACCAATCGGACCGTAAGGCTTCACTCTTCCGGAACCCGGCACAACTCCGCGCCGTGAAACAAATTGCCGGATGTAACGCGGAAATACCGCCTGGTTCTCATAAAAAGAGGCCATGAAAGAAACCTTGTCGGTGATGTTTCCCTGCACGCGCAATCCCCGTGTGTTTTCGCGCAACACCTGCTCGCGGTCGGCCCGCAGTGTATCTGAAAATTCTTCACCAAATTCGAAATTGAACAGCGGATCGATCATCACCTCAAAATCCTTCTTCTTCAGGTGAATCAGATGCCGGGAGAGGAGAATTTCTGAAACTTCGAAATAATGAATCGTGGTATCGGTTCCGTACAAGCCCATTTTATCGGGATTGACAAAAGACATAGGAAGCGGTTTTACACCAAGATGCACACGATTGGTATCATAAACCACGGCTTTTTCGACCTGCAGCATAATGTCGCGCTGCAAACGGAAATTGATGTTTTGTGCAACACCCAGTACCGGAAAGGCGCAGATGAAAATCAGGATCAGGCGCAGGCCGCTCCCGTGATTATATGGAAGGTGCCTGGGCAAGTTTTTGCTGATACTGTTGATAGACCGATCTGATTCCGGTTTCAAGATCAATGCTGTGCTTCCAACCCAGTGCGTGCAAACGGGAAACGTCCATCAGCTTGCGGGGTGTGCCATCGGGCTTGGTAGTATCAAAGGTGAGTGCTCCTTCAAACCCAACAATTTCCTTCACCAGCAGGGCAAGGTCTTTAATGGCGATGTCTTCGCCGGTGCCGATGTTCACCATTTCCTTACCGCTGTAATTCTCCATCAGGAAAACACAGGCTTCGGCCAGGTCATCGCTGTGCAGGAATTCCCGTTTTGGCGATCCGGTTCCCCAGATTTCAACATTGGGTTTTCCTTCGGCTTTGGCTTCGTGAAATTTCCGGATCAACGCCGGAAGAACATGAGAGTTTTTCAGGTCGTAGTTGTCGTTCGGACCGTAAAGATTCGTCGGCATCACCGAAATAAAATCAGATCCGTACTGGTCACGGTACGATTCACAGAGCTTGATTCCGGCAATTTTGGCAATGGCGTAGGGTTCATTGGTGGGTTCGAGGCTTCCGGTCAACAGATAATCTTCGCGCAGTGGCTGAGGAGCCAGTTTGGGGTAAATGCACGATGATCCGAGGAACATCAGTTTGGTAACACCATGTTGATGGGCCGCGTGAATCACATTGGCTTCGATGATCAGATTGTCGTACAGAAACTCCGCCCTGAATTCATTGTTTGCGAGAATCCCGCCGACTTTTGCCGCAGCGAGGAAAACATACTCCGGTTTTTCGGTTTCAAAAAAATCCTGAACCGCCTGCTGATTGCGCAGGTCCAGCTCTTTCGAAGTCCGTTCGATCAGATTGTTGTATCCTTTATCACGTAGCTTTCTGGAAATGGCTGAACCCACCATTCCCCGATGTCCGGCGACGTATATCCTTGAGGATTTTTCCATCGTTATTCGTTGTAATCCATCACCTTATGACCGCCATCCAGCAGATACTTATCTCGTTCGAAAAGCTTGATGTCGTTGGCCACCATTTCTTTGATCAACTGATCGAGATTGTATTTATGTTCCCAACCCAGTACTCGTTTTGCTTTTGACGGATCGCCAACGAGCAATTCCACTTCCGTCGGACGGAAATATCTCGGATCAACCTCCACCAGTACATCACCGGTGCCGGCATTGATGCCTTTTTCATTCACCCCTTCACCTTTCCATTCCACCGAAATACCAACTTCGGCAAATGCTTTTTCTACAAAATACTTTACCGGATACGTTTTTCCGGTTGCCAGTACAAAATCATCCGGTTCGTCTTGTTGCAGCATGAGCCACATTCCCTCTACATAATCCTTTGCATGGCCCCAGTCGCGTTTGGCGTCGAGGTTTCCGAGGTAGACTTTCTTTTGTAACCCGAGTTTTATGCGCGCAACGGCCCGTGTAATTTTGCGGGTGACAAAAGTTTCTCCACGCAGCGGGCTTTCATGGTTGAAAAGTATTCCGTTGCAGGCGTACATTCCGTACGCCTCGCGATAGTTTTTGGTGATCCAGAACGCATATTGTTTTGCCACCGCATACGGACTGCGCGGGTAAAACGGCGTGGTTTCGGATTGCGGAACCTCCATCACTTTACCATACAGCTCGGAAGTAGAGGCCTGGTAGAACCGCGTTTTTTTCTCGAGCCCCAGAATCCGGATGGCTTCAAGAATCCGCAAAGCGCCCATTGCATCGCTGTTGGCGGTATATTCCGGCGTTTCGAAGCTGACGGCGACGTGGCTTTGCGCAGCGAGATTGTAAATTTCATCGGGTTGAACTTCCTGTATGATGCGGATCAGATTGGTGCTGTCGGTCATGTCTCCGTAGTGCAGCAGGAAATTGACGTTTTCCTCGTGCTGATCGCGGTAGAGGTGATCTACGCGATCGGTGTTGAACAACGAACTTCTGCGTTTGATTCCGTGAACGATGTAGCCTTTCCGCAATAATAATTCAGACAAATAGGCGCCGTCCTGACCGGTAACCCCGGTTACCAAAGCCACTTTTTTCATGGGTACTTAGATTTACTGCAAACTTAGGAAACTAATGTTTAATTAATGACAGCCCTATTCAACCACAAACCAATTGTTCAGCAAATTCGGTTTGTTGTATTCCATTTCGGATTTGGTAAACCAATCGGTAATGTTCTTTCCGGCTGCTTTGGCAATGGCGTGGCCAGCGGCGGTGTCCCATTCCATAGTGGGAGCAAACCGAGGATAAACATCGGCTTGTCCTTCGGCTACGAGGCAAATTTTAAGGGAACTGCCCATGCTTACCAACCGCACATGTTCGTACTGCTGACGACACTTTTTTATAAAAGCTTCGGTATCCGGACTGTTGTGCGAGCGGCTTCCGACAATTCGGTAATCGCTGGTATGCCTGAGGATCGGTAGTTTCTCACCGACGACAGTTATGTCCCGATAGGAAAGCCGGGAATAGCGGTCTGTTAATTTCATTTTGTAGGCTGCTTCGCCCACCCAACCTACATACAGCACTTTTGTCACCGGAACGAAAATAACCCCAACAACCGGCTTACCGGATTCTATGAGTGCGATATTGACCGTAAACTCACCGTTGCGCTTTACGAATTCCTTCGTACCATCGAGCGGGTCCACCATCCAGAAACGTTTCCATTCGCGACGCTCGTCGTACGGTATATCGCGACCTTCCTCGCTCAGCACCGGAATATTCGTGTTCTGCAGTAATTTCACAATAACATTGTGCGCATCGCGGTCGGCTTTGGTCAATGGACTGTTATCCGCTTTGACATCCACCTTAAATCCCGCGTCATACACGTGCAAAATTGCCGTGCCCGCCTCAATAGCAGCATGAATTGCCGCATCGTATAACCGGAGCTGTTCTGGTTTAAGATTCACCGCAGCAAATTAGTGAACATTTCCAAACCTGCCTCAATGCTCAATATGGCGTTTCGGAGTACGGGTTTTATATACCACGCGGTACTTGATTCGAGCCAGCAGCAGGTACATCACCGGAACAATTACAAGGGTCAGGAAGGTTGCGAAGGTTAGACCGAAGATAATGGTCCAGCTCATCGGTCCCCAGAACATTACGTTGTCTCCACCAATAAAAATCTGCGGGTCGTAACGGCTGAAGAGCGTGAAGAAATTGATGTTGATTCCCAACGCCAACGGCAGCAGTCCGAGCAATGTAGTGATGGCAGTCAGAATTACTGGTCTCAAACGGGTTTTTCCTCCCTGGATGATGGCATCGTAAACTTCTCTGAAAGGCAAATCTCCAGGAGATTCGAGGCCCATATCGGCGCGTTTTCTGGCACGGATGAGGTTGATGTAATCAACGAGAACGATGGCGTTGTTCACCACAATTCCGGCGAGTGAAATGACACCGATCATCGTCATCATAATTACGAAATCCATGCGGAAAATGATCAGTCCCAATTGAACACCAATCAAACTAAAGATGACCGATAACCCGATCATGAATGGCGCCGAAATAGAATTAAACTGCGCCACAATAATGATGATGATCAGGAAAAAAGCGATGAACAGCGCGCGCGACAAGAAAGCCATTTCTTCTGCCTGTTCTTCCTGCTGACCCGTGAATTTGATCGTCATCTCTTCCGGTGCCGGATAATCTTTGAGCACGTTTTTGATGTTCTGCACTACCTCCGTTGGATTGTAACCATCCAGGACATTCGAACTGATCGTAATGATTCTATTCAGGTCAATCCTTTTGACGGCGCTGAACGTGGAAGTGCGTTCTATGGTAGCTACCGACGAAATGGGTATTTGCTTTATCTGTCCATCGCTCGCATCACGGAAGGTTATTTTCTGATTGAGCAGCGCATCCGGATTGTTGCGATACGCTTCTGCCAACCGAATGTTTATTTCGTAATCGTCTTCACCATCCTTATAGGTAGAAACTTCCTGCCCAAACAAGGAGGTTCTGATGGCATTCCCGATCTGAGCGGTAGATAAGTTCAGACGACGCGCCTTATCGCGATCGATTTTTATAGGCATCTCGGGTTTACCGGTTTCAACATCGAGTTTCAGCTCTTCAACACCTCCGATTCCCGCGTCATTAATAAACTGACGAATAGACAACGCCTGATCCATGAGCATTTCGTAATCATCTGCCGAAACTTCAATATTGATGGGCATTCCCTGTGGAGGTCCATCCACATTTTTGGTTACCGAAATTTGCGTTCCGGGATATTCTTTCATTGCTGCGCGAATGTCCGACATCACCTGATTGGTACTGATTCCTCTGCGATCCTGAAAGGGTACAAACTGGACACTCACCCGGCCTTTGTGCGGCGTACTTCCCATGGAAGGGCCCTGAGCCGGATCGGCACTTCCTGCTCCCACCTGTCCGATGACCGATTGCACGAGAAAATCTTCGCTTTTTCCATTTTCATCAACCGCCTCGTATCCTTTCAGTACATTGATTACTTCTTCTTCGACCTGGCGCGTTAATTCGTTGGTTCTTTCAATGTCTGTACCTATCGGATTTTCGATGTAAATGTTCAGGTACTGCGGTTCATTTTCGGGAAAGAAAAGCACCTTGGGCGGAAAAATCGCAAACAGTATTACGGCGAAGAAAAAGAGTCCGAACATTCCGAAGAAATATCCGGTAGGTGCGCCACCATTCAATGCGCCGGCGAGAAACTTTTCGTATTTGCCTTCGAGCCACGGTAAAAACCGCATCTGGAACCAATTGGTGGCTGGATTTAACAAATAAATATTCACGAAGCCCAATAATCCGGCGACGATCAATAAATTGCCCACAACAACAAACGGAGTAGCATCCGCAATAAAAGCAAAAATGGCTACCGGAAGTCCGATTAGAATCATCAGCGCAGCTCTTCGCAGTACTTTCTTTTTATTTACATCCTCGTTATTGATTTTCATAAACATGGATGTAAGCACCGGATTGATAACCAGCGCCACAAAAAGTGATGATCCCAGTACAACGATGAGCGTAATGGGCAGGTAAAACATAAACTGCCCCATGATTCCGGGCCAGAATACCAGTGGTAAAAATGCCGCCAGCGTCGTTGCAGTTGATGCAATAATCGGCCACGCTACTTCCCCAACCCCGCTTTTCGCCGCTTGTACCGGTGTCATTCCTTCGTCCATTAGACGATAAATATTCTCTACGACCACGATACCATTATCCACCAACATTCCCAACGCGAGCACCAAACCGAAGAGTACCATCATATTAAGCGTAACTCCGAGCGCCCCAAGAATCATAAATGACATCAGCATCGAAAGTGGAATGGCGATTCCGACGAATACCGCGTTTCTCAACCCAAGGAAAAACAGCAAAACAGCGATTACGAGCAACATTCCGAAAATGATGCTGTTCTCGAGTTCGTCGAGCTGGCTGCGCGTGTAGGTAGACTGGTCGTTAGTGATAGAGATTTTCAAATCATCCGGAAAGATGTTTGCCTGAGCGTCTTCCACAATTGCGCGGATTTTATCGGAAGCGTCGAGCAGGTTTTCACCGGCGCGCTTTTTCACATCCACCATTACCACGGGCTGCATATAGTCGCGGGCAAAACTTTCTTTTTCCTTCTCGCCGAAAGTCACGGTGGCCATGTCCTTCAGGTAAACAATGTTGCCTTTTTCGCGCTTTACGATTGTATTGCGGATTTCGTCCATATTCCGGAACTCCCCGACAATCCGCACGTTTCGGCGAAATTCACCCACCTGCAAATCACCTCCGGATATCGTTACGTTTTCATTACCGATGGCCTGTGCAACATCGTTGAAGCTGATTTGCATCGCTTCCATTTTGTGAAGGTCGAGGTTGATGGCGACTTCCTTTTCGGTAATTCCACGGATGTCGACCTCGGTAATTTCGGGCAGATCTTCAATTTCATCCTCGAGGTATTCTGCATACTCGTTAAGCTGATCAATTGAGTAACCTCCGGAAATGTTGATGTTCATAATCGGCATCAACTCCGAGATATTCATTTCGAACACATTTGGGTCTGCCGGTAAATCCTGGGGAAAATCCGGATCACCTTTCGCGATATCCACCTTGTCTTTTACCTTTCGAAGCGCCTCCTCCGGCGAAACCTCAAAGTTGAATTTCACCTGAATGGTGCTGTAGCCATCCTGAGAAGTTGAAAGGATTTCATCGACCCCAGAAATGGATTTTACTTCTTTTTCGATGGGTCGGGTAATCAGCTTTTCGATATCGAGCGGAGAGTTTCCGGGGTAAGCTGTACCGATGTAGATTTCGGGAATAACCACCTCCGGAAAGCTTTCTTTGGACATGGTATTGTACGCCACGAGTCCCGCCAGGAAAATAAAAATCGTAATGACTACAACGGTTGTACGATTTCCGACGGACGCCGAGGAAAGACCGAATTCTTTTATGTGTTTTTGTTTGAGGTTCATGGTGGTTCTTTCCGGAATTATCGCTCTTTAATTTCTATTTCCTGACCATCGCGAATGCTTCTTGATCCGCGATCGACAACTAATTCTGATCCCTTCAACCCCGAAATTACGTGGGTTTGATTCTGGTAAGAACGACCGGTTTGAATGTTGACTTTCTTGACATCGGCATACCGACCGTTGGTTTTCTCGGCGACGAATACAAAATCTTTCCCCTGGGCATCCTGTTGAATGACCGTTCCGGGAAGCACCACCGCCTGCGGTACCGTTTGATCATTGATGCGCAGAATGGTCAGTTGGTTCGGTTTGAAACGACCCGTTTCAGCATCTACATCAACCAGAATCCTGAACGTTCTGTTGGCCGGATTGATAAAGCTACCGACATTGCTGATGCTCGCTTTGAGCGTGTCCGAGCCGGAAATGATCACCTCCACTTCGCTTCCTTCAGAAAGACTGGCGGAATAGTTTTCAGGAACTTCGGCCTCGATATGAAACTCTGACAGATCAAGAATTCTGGCAACAGGCACACCTACTCCGGCCATCTCACCCACCTTTATCATCACCTCCTCTACAACTCCGCTAAACGGGGCTCGGATGGTCGTTTTATTGAGTTGTTCCTGTAGTGTTGCACGGGAATTTTCGAGGCTCTCCATGCGGTTTTTAGCTTCGAGATACTGCACTTCCGAACCAATATTCTCTTTCCACAACCGGTCTTGTCGCTCGAACAGCGATTTTGCCAGATCGTAGTTGGTGTTGATTTCTGCGAGGTTTTTCTGCAACAGATTATCATCGAGTTCCAGAATGACTTGTCCGGCCGAAACACGATCTCCGTCTTTTACCCGGATTGATTTCACGTTGCCCGGGCTTTCTGCTACCAGTAATGCATTGCGTTTTACATCTACACTGCCATATACTTCAAAATAATGTTTGAATGTATCGACTTTGGCCGGCAGAACAGTCACCAGTGTTTTCCGTTTGGTGGTATCGAGCAAAGCAATCTCCTGCTCTAACTCCGTAATTTCCTTTCCGAGCTCGTCGTATTGCTTGCGCAACTCGTCACGCTTTTCAATCAGTTGTCCGAGATCTGTTTGCGGAGTGGAATTACCACAAGCGGTGAACAATACGATCAGAAACGGATAAATAATTTTTTTCATGAGGTCAAATAGGTATAGTTGGTTTTTATTGAATGTCTAATGCTTTTTCGAGTGCTGCCTTTGTGCGGATTACCTCGAATGCCGATTGCAGATAACTGCTTTGTGCGTTGAGCATTTGCGTTTCGGCCTGTTGAATTTCGAAACTGCTGGAAATTCCTTCTTCGTATTTTTTTCTGGTGACGGAGTTGATTTTTTCGGCCAGCGCCATATTCTCTTTTTCGGTTTGATAAACATCGAGTGCCGTAGCATAATTCGCCTTTTGTGTGAGCACTTCGAGCTGAACGCTTTCCTTGACCTGATCCAACTGATGTTTGGCGCGCTCCACATCAATTTTCGCCTGCTGCACCTTGTTGTGGCGCATGAAACCTGAGAAAATCGGAACCTGCAATTGTAGTCCCCACAAGGTACTCGGATACCAGTTGCTATTTTCTCCGAAGAAACCCAGATCCTGTCGAAATGCCTGTTGCTGCGTCGTGAAGTTGGCGTGCAGTTTTGGAACACCTGCCATGCGCTCAACTTTTACGTTGAGGTTTCGAAGTTCAAGATTGGTTTCGGAGGTGAGTACATCACTGTGGCCTTCAAGATTTACATTGGTTTCCAGCATTTGAGGAAGGCTTTCGGCCTGAGCAAGTTCATCGAGTTCAGAAGTCAGCACCAATTCCTGCGCGACGGGCATTCCCATCTGAAATTTCAGCAGGTTGTGGGTGATCATCACGTTTCGCTCGGCTTGTTTGCGACCGTTGTCGAGGGTAGCAAGCTGTAACCTCAACTGATCAACATCCAGCTCTTCGCGGAAGCCGTTTTCGAATAATTTCTCGGTTTCGCCCAGCAAACCTTCCAGGCTATTGTAGTTCTCGTTCAGAATCTGGTGAGATTCGATAGAAAGGATCGCCAGTCCATAAGCTTCGGTGATGGATTTGCGGAGTTCATTTTCCGATTGCTTTTCTGCCTGCTCGTTCAGGCGAATAAAGGTTTTGGCCGCTTTGAGTCCCAGGAAATATGTTCCGTCAAACACCATCTGTGAAGCAGCCAGGGTTGCCGTCGCGTTGTATTCTGTTCCGAACTGAACACCGATCATCTGATCTTCGGGTGCATTCTGATCAAATGCATTGGCCGGAATAACCGTGGTCGGCAGCTCGAGATAATTGGTAAAAGACACATCACCATTAATTTGCGGAAGTCCGATAGCTGTAAGCTCTTTGTTTCGGCGACTGGCAGCGCGAACGTCCATATCGGCATAGGCCATCTGGTAAGAATTTTCGATCGCATAAGCCACCGCCTCTTCGAGTGTCATACTCACCGGTTGTGCATCCTGTTGCGCAACGGCCGGGAAGTTTAGCAGGCAAGCTCCGACTACCGCAAAAAATGTTTTCATCAATAAATTGGATTTCATTTGTTGGCTTTCTGTTTTTTAACTTTTTCAATCAGGTATTCGAGGCCTTTCGGACTGGCAATTCCGCGAACGTGATACCTGAAAAATTCCAGATAGACATCGGCGAAGTTGTATCGCTGTGGAGTAAAGATTTCGCCATCAAAAAGCACATCCAGCTTGGCGATATAGATTTTCGCAATTACTTCACAGTTCAGGTCTTCGCGGTACAAGCCTTCTTCTTTTCCCTTATTAAGGTTTCCAAAAACACATTCATACACCTGATCCTGACGCTGTTTCATCGCCACATTCCACACTTCGGGGTGATACTTTCCGAGATCGTAATGTACCGATGGGTGCACCTGTCCGAGAATTTCGCTGATGATTTTACTGATCTCAAAAATCTCATCGATCGCATTCGTGCCGGCCTCGCAAATACTATTAATAGAAAATCGTTCTGTTTCGATCTGATGTTCCATTGCACGCCGTACCAGGTCGTTCTTATCAGAAACGTATTTGTAGATCGTTTTCTTCGACACGCCCAGCTTGCGCGCAATATCATCCATGGTCAGGCTCTTGATGCCATAACGCATAAACAGACGCATAACCTGCTCTATCAACTGTTGTTCTGCATTCACGGCTGCAAAAGTATGTTCTGGAAACTTAGGAAACAATAACACCCTCAAAATGTTTCCGTCGTTTTGTGTGAGCGGTTGCGAATAACCCATGAATGGAAGATGGATTGTATGAATGTATTTGTGAAACACAATGCATAGCGGAACAGACGCAAAAAGTTTGTTTTTTTGCACTTTAATAAAACAAGCAGTTATGGCGCATCAGTGGATCAAACAAATTCTCGACAATGGAACAGTTGGCAACGAGGTGGAGGTAAAAGGTTGGGTAAAATCTTTTCGCAACAACCAGTTCATTGCCATCAATGACGGGTCTACGATGCGCAATATTCAGGCGGTGGTTGACCTCGACCATACCGATGAAGCACTGCGGAAGCGAATTACCGTAGGTGCTGCCGTAGAAGTGCGCGGCAAACTCGTTGAGTCTACCGGAAGAGGTCAAACAGTAGAAGTGAAAGCCGAAGCGGTTGAAATTCTTGGTGATTCACACCCGGATGAATTTCCGATTCAACCCAAAAAGCACAGCCTGGAATTTCTGCGGGAGAAAGCGCATCTGCGATTCCGCACCAACACCTTTGCTGCGGTCTTCCGCATCCGGCATGCGATGTCGTTCGCAATTCACAAATATTTTAATGATCGTGGATTTTTTAACCTCCACACACCCATCATCACCGGTTCGGATGCCGAAGGTGCCGGTGAAATGTTTCGGGTGACGACATTGGATTTAGACAATGTTCCCAAAACAGAATCCGGAGAAGTGGACCTTGCAAAAGACTTTTTCGGAAAGGAAACCAACCTGACCGTTTCGGGCCAGCTGGAGGCCGAACTCGCCGCAATGGCTTTGGGTAAGGTGTATACTTTCGGGCCGACCTTCCGCGCAGAAAACTCGAATACCTCGCGTCATCTGGCGGAATTCTGGATGATCGAACCCGAAGTGGCCTTTGCCGATCTGAAAGACAACATGATACTGGCGCAGGATTTTCTGAAATACATGGTTGATTATTATGACAAGAATCCAAACAAGGCATCCCAGCAAGCGGATCAATTGACAGAAGGTGTCCGAAACAATGACCAGGTCTCAATCATAGAAGGAGAAGTGGATCACAGGATATCCGACCTGGAAGAAATATTTACAAGATGGAAACGCCGGATTGATTTTGAAAAAGGGGGCAACCGGGGAAATATAAAATTTGCCCTGCCGGCGACCTACGATTATTTGTTGCAATACCATGCTTTATCCGGAGATCAGGAGGCACTCAAGGCGGTCACTGTGATTCTGGATCGGATGGCTGCCGGTGGAATCTACGACCAGGTCGGGGGCGGTTTTGCCCGTTATTCGACGGATCCGGATTGGATCGTGCCGCACTTTGAGAAAATGCTGTACGACAATGCCCAGTTGGTGAGTTTGTATTGTCATGGTTTTCAAATTACGGGTAAGGGAACCTATCGCAGGATCGTTGCGGATACGTTAACCTTTGTGTCCAGAGAATTGACCGACGATTCCGGAGGTTTTTATTCGTCCCTGGATGCGGATAGCGAAGGGGTGGAGGGCAAGTTTTATGTATGGGACAAGGAAGAAATAGAACAGGTTCTGGGCGAGGACGCGACCATGATCGGTGAATTTTATCAGGTCACGGCGCAAGGGAATTGGGAAGGGCAAAATATTTTGATCAGACCCGATCGTGTGGATGCGATTTCCACGAACTATGGAATCTCAGAAGAAGAGCTGGAAGAGAGGATTCGCTCGGCCAATTCAAGATTACTTGCCCATCGCGAACAACGCATTCGGCCTGCTTTGGATGACAAGATACTTACTGCCTGGAATGGTATGATGTTGCAGGCGTATTCCGTCGCATACAGGACCTTTGGTAATCCGGAGTATCTGATAACTGCCCTGCGCGCAGGGACATTTATACTGGATAAAATGCAAAGGGAAGATGGCGGTCTGAATCGAAATTACAAGAATGGCCGATCATCCATCAATGGCTTTTTGGATGATTACGCCTTTGTTATTTCAGGATTTCTGGAACTCTATCAGGCGACATTTGACGAAAGTTGGTTGTATGAATCAGACCGGCTCACCAGGTATGTACTGGAGCATTTTTTCGATCCTGAAACGGGAATGTTTTTCTATACATCGGATTTGGACCCGGCTTTGGTGGCCAGGAAAAAGGAGATCACCGACAATGTAATCCCGTCTTCCAATTCACAGATGGCACGCAATTTATACGTACTCGGTCTCTATTTTTACCGGGAGGAATATCTGGATATCGCTACACAAATGGTGAAGAACGTAAAACCGGATGCCATTCGACACGGTCCGTACTATGCCAACTGGGATGTGGTTCTTTCCTGGATGGTCAGTCCTCCTGCCGAGGTAGCCATCGTAGGGCCCGATTGTTTGAAAATACTGACGGAATGGAACCAGCACTATCTCCCTTTTGCTTTGATATCGGGTGGAGTAACCGGAGGGAGTCTTGAATTATTGCAAAACAAGTACGATCCCGATGCCACCTGGATCTATGTATGCCGGGACAAGGTTTGTCAACAACCTGTCAAAACAATTGAAGAAGCATTGGTGCAGATGAGAGAAGATTGAACTGAATTCGTAAAGTACCTTATTATTTATTCTTTCATAAGTCTGGTCCGAACTCTACTCCGGAGCAAAAATCTTCCGGATCATGGTATCCGCCAAACCAATGAAGGTAATCAACCAACCTGCATAGGCCACGTATATAAAATAGTGTGGAATTTCCTCCAGAAAGGTAAGATTCAGTACTTTTGCCATTTCGTAAGTACAGACCGTGTACATTCCAAGGGGAAAAACCATACTCCAGTATGATATTCTATATCCATGATGAGTCCAGGGCAGAGGAACGTCGTGCCGGATATGCCTCCAGATTCCCAAAATGACCAGTAGAGGAATCCACCAGGTCCCGATGCTCCAGAAAAATATGGTGAATCCCTGGAGAAACGGTACAATGATCGATAAAGTCCCGGTTTCGATCACAGGAATCAGACTGGAACCGGCCAGAGTAGTGATAGCCACCGCTCCCATGTTGATCCAATAGGGTGCCTCCAGTTCCGCGGGTTGGAGAGAAATAAATATTAGCCGATAAAATATCAGCGTGATGAGGATGATGTAAAGCATGCACCCGATGCAGTAAAAAACGAGGAGCGAAAACACCCATATTTGCTGAGCATTCCCGGTAAGGGTCTCCACCACATAACTCCCGAGTACAGCGAGGGATTGCGTGGCGACCACTGATATCAACCAGCTACCATCGAGCCCTTTTCCGAGACCGCGAAAACATATAGTTCGTCGCAGTGTAAAGCGGCATATTCGATCAGATGCCGG